>JAGARF010000103.1 GCA_017622395.1 Clostridia bacterium
AAGTTTTCTTGAATGATGTTTTCTTCAATAAAATCTGTAATTTTCTTAGATACCTTACTCATCAGCTAATAAGTCCTCCAATATAAAACTATCTTCTGCATCAAAGACAACATTATCTTCAATAAGTGCGTGCGTTCCTATTAAAATATCTATTTCGCCTTTGCTTAATTTCTCACATATGAGCTCTTTATTTTTCTTTGTGACAGATGAAGTAAGACATTCAATTTTTAAATCAGGGAGCATTTTGGAAAAAGTGATAAAATGCTGTTTTGCAAGAATTTCTGTTGGTGCCATAATCGTTGCCTGATAGCCGTTTTTCACAGCAAGATATGCCATAATAACTGCAACAACGGTTTTTCCTGAGCCTACATCGCCCTGAACAAGTCTTTTTGATGCCTTTCCTGATATTAAATCCATTTTAACTGCATCTATTACTTTTTTCTGTGCATTTGTAAGATTAAATGGCAAATTTTTTTCAAATTCATCTGTATTTACATCGCTGAAAATTATGCCCTTTTCTTTTTCTTTACTCCTTAACATTCTCATAGCTGTCTGAAAATGGAAGAACTTTTCAAAGGCAAATCTTTCTCTTGCTTTTATAAGCATTTCTTCATTTTCGGGAAAATGGATATTCTTTGTTGCATCATATACATTTAAGAGATTATATTTTTTCTCTAAAGCCTCGGGCAGAAACGAAACAAGAACAGAGCCGCCCTGCTCAAGTGCCGTCTCCTGTGCAGAAATAAAGCCTTTCTGTGATATTGGCATAATACCGTGGTAAACAGGGATAATTTTACCTGTGTATTTTCCCTCCTTATCCATTGACTCCAACACAGGATTAACCATTTCAAGCCCTGATCTGCCTTTGCTTATTTTACCAAAAAAGGTATAGTATTCGTCATATTTTAATGCCTTATCTATGTATTTTTGATTATACCAGCAAAGTATTATTTCACCGCTGTCATCTGCAACTGTTGTCCTTGTTATAGTAAGACTTTTTCTTATTCTCATCACTCTTACAGGAGATGTAATTTTCGCCTTAATGCAAACACTTTCCCCAACAGTAAGATTTTCAATAAAGCTTACCGTTCCTCTGTCCTCATATCTGGAGGGAAGATAGCTTAATAAATCATATACACAATTTATGCCTTTTTTATAAAACTGCTCCGCTTTTTTAGGACCTATTCCCTTAAGACCTGTTATTGGCATATTCATTATGTTCATAAGCTACCTCCTTTTTGAATTAATAATTATTCACAAGTTTCATCTGTTTGATGGAATTTTTATATGCGGAACAAATGGTTTAGATTCAAACATTTTCTGTCGATATGCAAACTAAAAGTTTGCTCGATATTTTTACTTTCGTAAAATCGATATGTTTTTCGTTTCACTCAAAACTCGATATGATATGAATTCTCGTTGCCGCAAGGCAACATATCGAGCCATCAGACATATCGAGTGCAAAGCACATATCGAGAATTCGTCAGAATTCATATCAATGCATTGCTATGCAATGCAATTGCGACACATAAGGTTTAGATGCAGTCCCTTTTAAAGAGAGTTCGTGTCAAGTTATGAGAACAGTGAATAATAAGAACCATCACCCAACACGAAATCACAGATTTCTGTTGGGTACCCGAGAACCTTGATACTCGCAAGTTCGTATTAGGACCTACTATTTTCTATTCTTATTTTTCTGAACAAAATTCTTTAGAACCCGCGAGAATACTGTATTTTCTCGCATCCGATAGTATATGTAAATATTATAAATCGGCAAACTTATCTTTTAAATTGTATAGACTTGACACAAGTAAAGTGAACTTGATTTATACCTTGTTCGCAAAATTATTTAACAAAATACTCTAACAGTTGCTTTTCGTATTCTTCTTTATTTCTCATTTCTGGTCGACAAACTACAACTACAGGAATGCTATTATATTCAGCTGTTGCTTCTACATATATATCATTTTTGTTTTTACCACTCGCTATGTTTTTTCCGTAAATCTTAATATTTTCAAACATATCAGCAAAATCTTCAAGCCACTCATGCCAACCAGTAATTGCTAATATATGTGTAGGCTTGTATAATTCTATTTCATTTTTTAAAATTTCTAAACATTCTTCTTGTTGAATCTTCTTCATTTTACTATCGGGATTATCCATATATGTTGGTGCTACTTTATATAGGTTTGTCCAAACAATATGTTCAACCCATTTCTCATCACAATC
>JAGARF010000104.1 GCA_017622395.1 Clostridia bacterium
CTTCCGAAACCTGTAAATTCAGGGTCAACAAAGGTTCTTGTTATTTCTCTTGCTCTGTCAGGACGGAAGTTAAAGAAAATAACAGAATCTTCTTCACTAACTTTAGCTACAGCTTCAGCATTTTCTGTTACAACAACAGGAACAACGAATTCGTCTGTAACGTCTTTTTTATATGAGTTTTTCACAGCTTCAACAGGGTTTAAGCATTCTTCACCCTTGCCGAGCGCAATAGCATCATAAGCTTTTTCAACACGGTCCCATCTGTTATCTCTGTCCATTGCGTAGTATCTTCCCATAACAGATGCAATTTTACCAACACCGATTTTGTCAAGTTCTTTTTGAAGTTCTTCAACAAAGCCTGCGCCTGATGAAGGAGCAACATCTCTGCCATCAAGGAAACAGTGAACAAAAACTTTTGTCAGGCCCATTTTCTTAGCCATTTCGATAAGTCCGTAAAGGTGCTTATTGTGGCTGTGAACACCACCGTCAGAAAGAAGACCCATAAAATGAAGAGCGGAATTTTTGTCAAGACAGTTCTGCATAGCAGCTTTCAAGGTTTCGTTTTCTAAAACTGCACCTTCCTCAATCGCTTTAGTTATTCTTGTAAGCTCCTGATAAACAATTCTTCCTGCACCGATATTAGTATGTCCAACTTCCGAGTTTCCCATCTGTCCGTCAGGAAGACCTACATCAAGACCACTGGCTGATATTTTAGTGTTAGGACAGGTTGCAAGAAGCTTATCCATAACAGGTGTTTTAGCTTCATAAATTGCATTTACTTTTGGATTATGGTTATCATTGATGCCATAACCATCTAATATAATAAGTGCTATAGGTTTAGCCATAAAATAATACTCCTTTGATAATCCTTTAATACTTTTAAATTTTTCCCAATAAAAGGGTGGGGCAAGCCCACCCTTAAAAGTAGCAAAACTTATTTTGCAGCGTCAACAATTTTTGCGAAATCTTCGGCAACTAATGAAGCACCACCGATGAGACCGCCGTCAATGTTTTCTTTTGCAAGTAATTCAGCAGCGTTCTTAGCATTCATAGAACCACCGTACTGAATTGTGATTTCCTTTGCACATACAGGACAGTAAAGTTCGCCTAAGATTTTTCTGATACCGCCACATACTTCTTCAGCCTGTTCTGCTGTAGCAGTTTTACCTGTACCAATAGCCCAGATAGGTTCGTAAGCAACAACAACTTTTTTAGCATCTTCAGCAGAAATGTTTGCAAAAGCTTTCTTAATCTGAATAGCGATTAAGTCCATTGTAATTCCTGCTTCTCTTTCTTCTAAGCTTTCACCAACACATACGATTGGAACAAGACCTTTTGAAAGAGCCTTAATTGTTTTTAAATTAACAGTTTCATCTGTTTCAGCAAAATACTGTCTTCTTTCTGAATGTCCGATAATAACGTAATCCACACCAAGGTCGCAGAGCATATCAGCAGAAACTTCGCCTGTGAAAGCACCTTTGTCTTCAAAATGAAGATTTTCAGCACCGATTTTTACATTTGTACCTTTAGCAGCCTTAACAGCTTCTGAAAGACAAACATAAGGTGTGCAACAAACAACTTCGCATGATGCGTTTTTTGTAACTTCTGCAACATCTTTAATGAAAGCAGCTGTTTCTGATGGAAGCTTATTCATCTTCCAGTTACC
>JAGARF010000105.1 GCA_017622395.1 Clostridia bacterium
AATCAAAAAAGATTTGTGCAATGAGCAATTAAGTAAAATACTTGAAATTTATTTCTTTAAGCCTTGTAAAATCAGCCTTTTTGTGCTATAATTTCTTCAGCTATGTATAAAAATTATCAGGAGGTTTTAAGTTTTATGTTAAAAACTTTCAGAGGCGGAATACATCCGCCTGAGAAAAAAGAAATTACAGAAAAAATACCTTCCCTTCCAATCTCTCCGAAAGACGAGGTAATAATTCCTTTAAGACAGCACATCGGTGCTCCCTGTGAGCCTATAGTAAGTGTGGGAGATTATGTATATATGGGTCAGAAAATAGGAGAAAGCACCTCCTTTGTTTCTGCTCCCGTTCATTCCTCTGTTTCGGGAACAGTTAAGGAAATAAAGCCATACCCCCACCCTACAGGCGGAATGTGTATGAGCATTATTATTGAAAACGACCATAAGGATACCCTTGCCGAGGGAATTAAGCCTTTTACATTAGACCTTCTTCCGGATAAAATCAAGGAATATGTGGACTCTCTTGACCCTAAGGAGATTGTATCTAAGGTTAAAGAGGCAGGCATAACAGGTATGGGCGGAGCATCCTTCCCTCTCCATGTTAAGCTTTCACCTCCTCCGGGAACTGAAATAGATACTGTTGTATTAAACGGTGCAGAGTGCGAGCCTTATTTAACCTCTGACCACAGAGCAATGCTTGAGCATCCGAAATTAATTATCTGCGGTGCTTTAATGATTAAAAAGGCGGTTAATGCAAAGAAAATCTTAATGGCTATTGAAAACAACAAGCCTGATGCAATCGCTCTTATGCAGACACTTCTTAAAGACTATGAGGATTTTGAGGTTGTTGTTCTTAAAACAAAGTATCCTCAGGGAAGTGAAAAACAGCTTATAAACGCAGTATGCGGAAGACAGGTACCATCAGGAGGGCTTCCGTCAGCTGTGGGAGTTGTTGTTTCAAATGTTGACACCTGCTCTGCAGTTGCAGACGCAGTTGTTAGAAATATGCCTTTAATCAGAAGAAATGTAACTATATCAGGCGATGCGGTTGCAAACCCTGCAAACCTTATTGCAAGAGTTGGTATGAAGTTTGAAGAGCTTTTTGAGGCTGCAGGCGGTCTTAAGGAAAACCCTGAAAAAATTATTATGGGCGGACCTATGATGGGTATGGCACAGACAAGAGTAGATGTTCCTATGATAAAGGGTACATCAGGCATACTCGCTCTTTCAAAGGCGGAAACCTTTGGCGATAAAGAGGGAACCTGTATAAAATGCGGTAAGTGTGTAGATGTTTGTCCTATGCGTCTTATGCCTAATGCACTGACAACCTTTGCTATTGCTCAGGATATGGAAAAACTTAAAGAGTACAACATCTTAGACTGTATGGAGTGCGGTTCCTGCACATTTATCTGTCCTCAGAAGAGATTTATAGTACAGCATATCAAAAAAGGTAAGCAACTTTTAAAATAATGAATTGCCCTTGCGGGCATGAATTGCCTACGCCATGAATTGCCTACGGCATGAATTGAACCTTTCAGGTTCATTAAGGAACAAATGCTTTGCATTTGATTTAAATAAAATCGCATAGCGATTTTTGACCAAAATGCAGACAAAGTCTGCAATTCATGAGCTATGGCTCAATTCATTGAGCGACAGCGAAAATTCATGACAGCAAAGCTGTCAATTCATCAAATAAAGGAGAAAAATTAATGGATAAATTAGTAATGTCTTATGCACCGCACATAAGAAGCAAAAGAACAACTAAGGCACTTATGCTTGATGTTGTTATTGCTCTTATGCCGGCGCTTGTTGCAGGAATTTACTTTTTCGGTCTTCCTGCATTAATACATACACTGACCTGTGTTGCGTCCTGTATGTTCTTTGAATATATATGGGAGAAGATTTTTAAGCTTCCCAACACAACAGGTGATTTTTCAGCAGTTATTACAGGTATTTTAATTGCATTCAACATTCCTGCATCACTTCCCTATGGTTATGATATTGCAGCCTCTGCTTTTGCAATTATAATTGTTAAGATGTTTTTCGGAGGTCTTGGTCACAACTTTGTTAACCCTGCCCTTGCGGCAAGAGCATTTCTTCTTGCCTGCTGGCCTGTTGCAATGACAAAGTGGACTACGCCTACCTTTACATTTAAGCCTGTTGTTGACGCAATGTCCTCTGCAACACCTCTTGGTGCTTTAAAAGAGAGCGGAGAGGTTATCGCAACATATTCAGATTTATTTTTCGGTAATGTTGCAGGCTGTATCGGCGAGGTATCAGCATTTGCCATTTTAATCGGTTTTGTATATCTTTTGGTAAGAAAAGTTATTTCGCCTATAATTCCTGTTGTTTATGTTGGTGTTGTATTTATTCTTGCATCAGTTGCAGGAATTGACCCTGTTTACTTTATTTTATCAGGCGGTCTTATGCTTGGTGCGGTGTTTATGGCAACCGACTATGTAACAAGTCCTATGTCCTGGAAGGGTCATATTGTTTACGCAGTTCTTCTTGGTGTTTTAACCTTTGTAATAAGAGTTTACGGCAAGCTCCCTGAGGGCGTAAGCTACTCAATTTTAATTATGAATGTTGTAACTCCTTTAATAGACAAATTCACAAAGCCCAGAAAGTACGGTGCAAAGGGAGGTAAGATGTAATGAAAAACTCTATTTTGAATATGACTCTTACCTTAGTTATAATTGCGGTTGTTGTATCTGTTGCAATGTCTTATGTTAATGGTATCACAGCCCCCTTAATTGCACAAAACGCAGCTGAAAAGCTTAATAAATCCCTTGCAGAGGTTATTGATGCAAAGGAGTTCCCTGTTTTTGAAGAAACAGAAGACTATGTTATTTATGAGGCATTAAAAGACGGAGAAAGAGTTGGCTTTTGCGTACAGAACGCATCTTCAGGCTACGGCGGAGATATAACTCTTTTAACAGGAATAGATAAAGATTATAATGTAACAGGCGTTGCACTTTTAAGCCACGCAGAAACTGCAGGACTTGGTGCAAACGCAGACAAGGCTGAATTTAAAAATCAGTATAAAGGAAAAACAGAAAATATAGGGGTTGTTAAAAACTCACCTAGGGATAACGACATTGTTGCAATTTCAGGTGCAACAATCACATCAAAGGCTGTAACAAATGGTGTTAACGAGGCTATCAGACTTGCAAAGGAGGCACAGATAAATGAATAATTTAACAAAAGGCTTTTTTAAAGAAAATCCTGTTTTAGTTCTTCTTTTAGGAATGTGCCCGTCTCTTGCAACAACAACCTCCGTTACAAATGCAATCGGTATGGGACTTTCTGCAACAGCAGTTTTAATCTGCTCAAATGTGGTTATTTCTCTTTTGAGAAAATTAATTCCCTCAAAGGTAAGAATTGCGGCATACATAGTAATTATTGCAACCTTTGTTACAATAGTTGAAATGCTCCTTAAAGCATTTTTGCCCGATTTGGCAGAGTCACTTGGCGTATTCATTCCGCTTATAGTTGTTAACTGCATTATTCTTGCAAGAGCAGAGGCATTTGCATCTAAGAACAATGTTTTTCAGTCTTTCTTAGACGGAGCGGGAATGGGTCTTGGCTTTACAATCGCTCTTTGCATAATTGCAACCTTCAGAGAAGTTTTAGGAGCAGGAACCTGGATGGGTTTTCAGGTTATGCCTGCATCATATGAGCCTGCACTTTTATTTATACTTCCTGCAGGAGGCTTTTTATCCCTTGGAATTATTCTTGGTGTAATAAATCTTATAAAAGGAGGAAGAAAAAATGGGTAACAGCATTTTAACAGGTCTGCTTTCAATTTTGTTAAGCGGAATTTTAACCAACAACTTTATTTTCTCCAGATTTATGGGAATATGTCCTTTCCTTGGTGTTTCTAAGAAAACATCAACGGCAGTCGGTATGGGTATGGCAGTTACATTTGTTATGACCCTTGCAGGTACAGTAACATATCTTGTATACAGATATCTTTTAGTACCTTTTCAGCTTGAATATATGAAAACAATTATTTTCATATTTATAATCGCGGCACTTGTGCAGTTTGTAGAAATGGCACTTCAGAAGCTTTTGCCGTCACTTTATACGGCACTTGGAATTTATCTTCCCCTTATAACAACAAACTGTGCGGTTCTTGGTGCAGTTCTTCTGGTAACAGATACATATAAATATGAAACATTAATTGAGGCAGTAGTATTTAACTTTAGTGCGGCACTTGGCTTTACTCTTGCAATCGTACTTCTTGCAGGAGTAAGAGAAAGACTTGAAACTGCTCCAATTCCAAAGTTTTTAAAGGGCTTTCCAATAGTACTTATTTCAGCGGCATTAATATCTATGGCTTTTGTAGGTTTAAGTTTTTAAAAATGAATTACCCTGCGGGTATGAATTGGCTACGCCATGAATTGCCTTCGGCATAAATTGAAGTCTGCGACTTCATTATGGAACAAACGCTTTGCGTTTGATTTAAATAAAATCGCTTTGCGATTTTTGACAATAATGCAAACTTGTTTGCAATTCATGAGCCATAGGCTCAATTCATTGAGCGAAAGCGAAAATTCATGACAACAAGGTTGTCAATTCATCTGTAAAGGAGATAAATATGTTTGAAACAATAATAATTTTTGGCAGTATTGCTCTTGTGATGGGTCTTGTTCTTGGAATTTCATCAAAAATATTTGCGGTTGATAAGGACGAGAGAATTGACCTTGTGGCAGACTGTCTGCCCGGTGCAAACTGCGGCGGCTGCGGTTTTTCAGGCTGCGGTGCTTTAGCTGAGGCAATAGTTAAGGGAGAAGCTCCCGTAAATGCCTGCCCGGGTTGCACAAATGTTGAAAAAATAGCTGAAATTATGGGGGTTAAGGCTGAAAAGACAACTCCTATGGGTGCATTTGTAAAGTGCAGCGGAAGTATTGATAAGGTTAACTACAAATATTTGTTCGACGGTACAAAAAGCTGTAAGGATATTACAAATATGAACCTTGGTGACAAGGCTTGTGCTTATGCCTGCCTTGGTTACGGCGACTGTGTTGAAAAATGTGTTTTCGGTGCTCTTTCAATTAAAGAGGCTCTTGCAACAGTTGACCTGACAAAATGCACAGGCTGCGGACAATGTGTTTCTGCTTGCCCTAAAAATGTTATTGAGCTTATGCCAAAGGATACAAAGTATTTTGTTAAATGTTCTTCAAAGGATAAAGGTCCTGTGGTTAAGGATGCCTGCATCGTTGGATGTATTGGTTGTAAAATATGTGAGAAAAATTGTGAGGCAGGAGCTATTTCGGTTATTGACAATATCGCAAAAATTGATATAATTAAATGTACTAAGTGTGGCGTTTGTGCAGAAAAATGCCCTAAGAAAATAATAGAAATCAAGGAATAATAATGAGAAAGACAATAAGCTTTTTTACTGTGCTTGTGCTTTTGCTTTCATTTTGCGTGCCTGTGCTTGGTGCTCCCGAAATTGAAAGCCGTGCGGCAATACTTATAGATGCTCAGACAGGGCAGATTTTATATGCCAAAAATCAGGACGAGGTTTTGTATCCTGCAAGCATCACAAAGATAATGACAATATACCTTGGAACAAGGGACGAAAGTATGCTTGACAAAGCTTTTTCTGTATCAAAAGAAGGAATTGATGCAGTTCCAAGGGATACATCGAATATTGCTCTTGACTACGGCGAGAAAATAACATTAAAGGATGCTCTTTATGCAGCTATGCTTATGTCTGCAAATGATGCCTGCAACTTAGTTGCAGAGGCGGTTTCGGGAAGCAGAGAAAAGTTTGTTGAGCTTATGAATTCAACGGCAAAAACCTTTGGTGCAAGAAACACAAGCTTTAAAAATGCAAACGGTCTTACAGATGTAAACCATTACACAACTGCATACGATTTTGCAATGATAACCAAAGAGGCATTAAAAAGCGAGCAGTTTAAAAAGGTTTTTTGCAGTATGGATTACACAATTCCTCCTACAAACAAAAACAATGAGGAAAGAAACTTTGTTGCACAGCACAGAATGATGCATCAGTCAAGATACAATCATTTAGGTGTTAAGGGAGGCAAAAACGGATTTACCTCCGATGCGTTATACACTCTGGTAACCTATGCAGAAAAAGACGGCAAAAAGCTTATCTGTGTTATACTTAAAAGTCCTACCTTTAATTCAGTTTATAAGGATACCGAAACACTTCTTCTTCACGGCTACAACGATTTCACAAAGGGAGAAATAACAGCCGATAAAATTGAGGTGTATGAAGAAGGTCTTACAACCTATACACCTGTTGGAAAGGCTACCTTTCTTTTAAATAACGAATATAAGGAAGAAGAGCTTGTAACAACCTTTGCAGAGGGTGTTTTCACAGTTAAAACCCCTGACGGAACAGTTTTGGGAAGTCTTGAGGCGGTATCTGAAACCAGACTGTCTGTCTGGCAGATAATATGGAAAACCGTCAAGATTATATTTTTTGTATTGCTTGGAATAGTGGTGATTTTGTATTCACTTTTAATAATCGCAAGCAATAAGAGCAGGAAAAAGAGAAAGAAGTAATATGGTACACAACAGTAATTATATAAAATGCAGTGAGTGTGAACGGCATAATTGGCTTGTTAAAAACTCACCCGAAAGCTACGAGCAGGACGAAGCCCATATTTTTATGGAGAACACCTCAAAAGAGGCAAAAGAGCTTGCAAAAAAGTTGTTCAAGGGTGTGCAGATTAATGAAATTGATGCCTCATACGAAACCCAAAAAGCACTTAAAAATAACTGTACTCTTTTTGACGCATATTTTGAAAATGATGTGGCGTCCTGTACGGTGGATATCCTTGTTATGAAAAATTCAAAGGCGGATATCTATCTTGTAAAAAGCGGAGTTAATATATACTATTTTGCAAAAGAGCTTTCCTTTCAAAAAATGGTTTTAAAGTCAAAGGGCATAAATGTTAAAAATATGTACCTGATACTCATTGACCGTGACTATGTGAGAGGCAAAAAGCTTAACATAAAAAAACTGTTTAAAATTACAAATGTTAATAACCTTGACAATTCAAGAAATATGTATAAGCGTGCGGCGGAAATTGATTTAACCCAAAGCCTGCCCTGTGAGCCGTACAGCGAGGTTAAAAAGTATTGCCAGCATTGCGGTTTCT
>JAGARF010000106.1 GCA_017622395.1 Clostridia bacterium
AAACAAAAGAGCTTGTTAAATGCTTTGACAGCGTTAAAGCACTTGACGGTATTTCAATCAATGTTAAAAAAGGCTCTGTTTACGGTCTGGTAGGACCTAACGGAGCAGGGAAAACAACTTTAATTAAAACCTTGCTTGGCGTTTATAAACAAAACCAAGGGGAAGTTGAAATAGACGGCATAAAGGATGTAAACAGCGAAGAATTAAAGCAGAGAATTGTATATATAAGCGACGATTTGTATTTTTATCCTTCATACACAATAAAGGATATGGCAAAATTCTATAAAAGCATTTATAAAAACTGGGACGAAGAAACTTTTGAAAAATTAAAAGGCATATTCAACATAGACGAAAAAAGAAAGGTTAAAAAGCTTTCAAAGGGTATGCAGAAGCAGGTGGCATTCTGGCTTGGTCTTTGCACAAAGCCTGATATTATGATACTTGATGAGCCTGTTGACGGTCTTGACCCTGTTATGAGAAGAAGTACAATGAAGCTTGTTTTATCTGAGGTTGCGTCAAGGGATATGACGGTGCTTATTTCTTCCCACAACTTAAGAGAGCTTGAAGATGTGTGTGACTTTGTTGGAATTATGCATAAGGGAAAAATCGTTATTGAGAAAGCACTTGATGATATTAAGGGAAATATACATAAAATTCAGGTTGCATTCAAGAACGGCTTGCCTGAAAATCTTTCTGATAAGCTTGAAATACTTAAATGCGAAAGCTTCGGAAGTGTTTATAACATAATAGTAAGAGGAGAAAATGCAAGGGAAGTTATAGAAGCTTATGAACCCCTTGTATGCGATATAATTCCTCTCTCACTTGAAGAAGTGTTTATATACGAGTTAGGAGGTATGGGATATGAATTTGAAAGCATCATTATTTAATAAAAGCATATTCAAAACAGATTTAAAAAGATTTTGGATTGCATCGCTTCTTTATACTGTTATACTGTTTTTCCTCGTACCTTTTCAGTATGTTGCGAGAGAAGAGAGGTTTTATAACATTATAAATACAATTCCTGACGATTACCTTATGACAAGCTTTGCAGGCAGTTCTTATCCGGGAATATTCGTTGGCATTTTGTGCGGCGGTGTGTTTGCACTTATGATATTTATGTATATAAATTCAACCCCTGCAATATCTTTTTATCATTCCCTGCCATACAGAAGAACAACAATATATTTTACGAAGCTTTTATCGGGAACTTTGCTTTTGGTTGTACCGATAGTAATTAACCTTTTAATACTTCTTGGGGCAAAGGGTTCGGGAACATACATACCTGCATTTTATTCACATTTATTTATATGGGCATATCTGCAGCTTGCGTATACATTAATTGTGTTCCTTGGTGTTTCCTTTGTGGCTATGTTTACAGGTAACTTTATGTATTTAATTGCAGTATCGGGAATTTGCGTTATAACACCGCTTTTAACAATTGTATTTGCAGAGGGGTTATTATCAGACCATCTTTACGGATATGTAGGCTCTATAGAAGAAGCACTTAATTGGGTGTACTTAATTCCAAAATATATGATGTCGCCAAGAGCATTTATATACCTTGCACTTGCAATTTTGTTTGTGATTTTCGGATGTATAATCTACAACAAAAGAGACCTTGAGAAAAACGGCGAAGCGGTAGTTTTCAACAAAGCAAAGGTGTTTTTCCTTTATCTTGTGGCATTCCTTTGCGGTATTTTAAGCTATTGGTATTTCTCAAGTCTGCTTGGAAAGTCAGTACTCTGGATGCTTCCATTTGGTCTTGCAGGCATTATAGGTGCAAATATGATAAACAGAAAACAGGTAACACTAAAGGGTTTTGTAAAGCCTGCGATATTTTACATAGTTGCCGTTGCAGTTTTATTTGTTGCATTTAAGGTTGATATAACAGGCTTTGAAAGAAGAGTGCCAAAGGCAGAAAATGTAGAGGAGGTTTATGTTTCCGTTCCTATGGTTGAAAACAATTATTCTGTAAGAGGAGCGGTTTACAGCTACAGAGAATATTATGATGAGCAAATATTAAACCATAGCATAAAGGGTACAGACGAAATCAGCAAGGTTATTGCACTTCATCAATATAAGACAGAAAACAGAAAGCTTACAAAGGGTGATGCGTACTTTGTAAATCTTGAATACAAGCTTAAAAACGGCAAAACTCTCAAGAGAGGGTATAATGTAGAAAGATTTGACGAAAAGGGTCTTGCGGAAGATGTTTTTATGCTTGAGGATATGAAAGCAAAGAGATATCATAAATATGAAGATGAAACTATAAAATATCAGTACATTTCTGTTACCCATGATTTTGTAGGCGGTGAGCTTGGTGCTTATCTTGCAGGAAGTGCAGAGTTTGAAGAACTAAAGCAGGCACTTCACGAGGATATTAAAAACATTTCATATGAATATGATTCAACCTTGCAAGGTGACTACTACGGCGGAAGAAATATGAGAATAAGAATAGCCTTTGACCCTCAGTTTGATGAAGATGTTATGAAAATGCTTGAAGAAAAAGAAATCAGTATGGTAAGAGATGAAAAGCCTTCGGTTGAATACAGATATGAGATTAACGACGGCTATCCGAGAACAAAGGCAGTTCTTGAAAAATTCGGGCTTTATGAAAGAATTCCAAAGGCTGAAGATATAACTGAAATGTATATCAGGCATTACGGAGAAAGAATAGAAGAAAAACAAATCACAGACAGAGCAGACATTGAAAAGCTTTATGAAATTATAACAACATACGAAAGAGATTATGAAAAAGAGGAAGATTTAATAAATATACAAATGACAACAGGAGATTTCAGCTTTGAAATAAGTCTTCCTGAATCTAAGGTTAAAGAAATAACAGCTAAATATATGAAATAAAGTTATAACAAGAAACGGTGCAAAATGCACCGTTTCTTTGTATACTGATTTTTGTGTCCTCGTTTGTCATAAAAAAGAAGTGTTATACTTTTTTCCGCAGGAAGGGGAGGTGATGCTTATGGCTAAGAATAAATCTCTTACCGATTCACAAATCTTAGAGGAGCTGAGCCTCATTGCCGTAGATAAAGAAAATGCCGCCAATTACCGCATAAAGGCATTGGAGCTTTTGGGAAAGGCTAACAAGCTTTTCGGCGACGATACAGGTGAGGTGATTAAGGCGGTTAAGATTGTGGATGATGTTCCGTAAAGCTTAAAAATGTAATTTCCCCTGCATTTTACAAGGTGCATAAGGATATAAAAAAACAAAGACACACCCATTACTTTCTAAAGGGCGGTCGAGGAAGCACCAAGTCAAGCTTTGCGGCAGTTGAAATGCTTATTGCTGTAATGAAAAATAAAAACATAAACGGTGTCTGCGTACGAAGATACGGTAAATCCATTAAGGAAAGTGTTTTTAATCAGCTTTTGTGGGCGGCAGAGGCACTTGAGGTTTCCCATCTGTGGGAAAGCAAGGTTTCATTGCCTGAACTTACATATCTGCCCACAGGTCAAAAGATTATTTTCAGAGGAGCAGACGATGTAAGCAAAATCAAATCTGTAAAATTTGTAAACGGCTACTGTGGTTTTGTATGGTATGAAGAATGTGACGAGTTTAAATGCTATGAAGATATTTTAAGCATAAATCAGTCCCTTTTAAGGGGCGGTGATAAGTATACGGTGCTGTATACCTATAACCCTCCAAAGGTTTCGGGACATTGGATAAACAAACTCTGCAGAGAAGAAAGAAAAGACAAGCTTGTTCATCATTCAACCTACCTTACAACACCTGAAAAATGGCTTGGAGGTCAGTTTTTCATTGAGGCGGAGCACTTAAAGAAAACTGCACCTGACCTTTATCTTCATCAGTATATGGGAGAGCCTTTGAAAAATGAAGGATTAGTCCTTAAAAACTATGTTGTTGAAGAAAAGGAGTTTATGGGTGAGATTTTCTTTATGGGTCAGGACTTTGGTTTTAACCACGCAAATGTTATTCTTCTCCTTGGCTTTTATGAAGATGAGATACACATATTGAAAGAGCTTTATGTTAAAGGTCTTGAAACAAATGAAATCATAAATCTTGCGGAAGATATGTTTGACAAAAACATAATAATGTGGTGTGACAGTGCCGAGCCTGACAGAATTAAAGCATGGCAGAAAGCAGGATTTCGTGCCTGCGGTGTTTCAAAAGAGAAAAACAGTATATCGGCACAGATAGATTTCCTTATGAGTAAGAAAATTATTATAAATCCCTCCTGCAAAAATACCATAAGAGAAATTGAGAATTGGTGCTGGTTAAAAGATAAAAATACAGGGGAATACATTGACATACCCACACCCATAAATGATGATGCTATGGCGGCACTTCGTTATGGTGTGGAGTATATGAGAAAAATCTGAATAAAATCACACACCTTGCACTGATTTACTCTTTTGTGTACACAAAGTACACGACAGTCGTAAATCAGCACAATCTGTGCAATTTTCTTTCAGATTTATTTCTTGAAAGGAGCTAATGATTACAGGTATGAATATTTTAAGTGTATGTGAATACTTAAAAAACAAGCTTAATGTAGATATCAAGGGAGATTACTACGGCAGTATAAGTCAGTGGGAGGATTGGTACAAGGGCTACTATAAGCCTTTTCATCACTACACCGATTACAACGGCAGAGAAACCGTTCAGCTTGACAGATACAGTCTTAAAATGGCTAAAAAGGTCTGCGAGGATTGGGCAAATATGCTTCTTAACGAAGAAACTATGGTGGTTTTGGAGAACAAAGAGGCACAGAAATTTGTAGACGGTGTTTTTGAAAGAAATGATTTCTTTGCCAATGCAAACACGCTTATTGAAAAGACCTTTGCACTTGGTACGGGAGCAATTGCCGTCAGGCTGAACAATTACAAGGTATGCCTTGAATATATTACGGCGGATTGCATTATCCCAATATCCTATGATAACAGAAGTATAACAGAGGTTGCTTTTGTTTCTGAGCATACATACAAGGGAAAGCCTTACATTTATCTTGAAACACACCTTAAAAACCAGCAGGGCAATTATGTTATCAGGAATGAATATTTAGACAGTAACTTCAACAGAGTCAAAACAGACAATAAAACAGTTGCAGAGTATGACACAAAGTCACCTGTGCCCTGGTTTGTTATTTTAAAGCCAAACATAACAAATAATGTGGATTTGAATTCACCTATGGGTATTTCTGTTTATGCAAATTCAACTGATGTATTAAAGGGCGTGGATTTAGCATATGACAACTTATGCACAGATTTCTTTCTGGGCGGAAAAATGGTGCTTATGAACGAAAGCATTATTGCCAAAGAACAGGGCGGAAACAGAGTTGTGCCTCAGCACTCAAAGAAAAGACTTTTTATGTCTATGGGTGACAGCGTTATTGACGGCAAAATGTATGAAGAATATAATCCTCAGCTTCGTGTTGATGAAAATGTTAAGGGCGTACAGAGCCAATTAAACTATCTGTCCTCAAAGTGCGGTCTTGGTGAAAGATATTACAGCTTTGAGTTTGACAGACAGACAACTGCAACTGAAATTGTTTTTGATAATGCAACTCTTTTCAGAAATGTAAAGAAGCACGAAAAGGTTATTGCTCAGGCAATTAAGGGGCTTGTTAAATGCATTTTAATGCTTGGGGGCTTTGATGAGGAGCAGAAAATAAGTGTTGTTTTTGATGACAGCATTATTGAAGATAAGGCTAAAATGCGTGCACAGGACAGACTTGATATTGAAAACGGCATTATGCAGAAATGGGAATACCGTATGAAATACTACGGTGAAAATGAGGAAACTGCAAAGAAAAACATTACTGACGGGAGATGAACACCATTAAATTTTTAACAGAGATTTTAGAAGAAAAGGGCATCACTCTTGAAGAAGATGTTTTAAGTGCCATAGAGGGAGCAATCGGAGAAAGATTTGTTACTAAGGATGAATATAACGGTATGCTCCTTGAGGGACACCTTAAAACAGCACTTGCAAAGAGCGGTGCTAAATCCGAGAAAGCTATATGGGGTTTTATAGACAAAAACTCCTTAAAGCTTGAAAACGGCGAGCTTAAGGGTTTTGACTCACAGCTTGCAGAAATTAAAAAGGAACACGGCTATCTGTTTGAAGATATGCAGACAAGCACGGGTTTTAATCATCAGTCGGGTATGAGTATAGATTACGACTCACTTTCCGACGAAGAATACTATAAGTTAAAAGAAAGGAATTAAAATATGAATCAGTTAATTACCATTAAAGAAATTGCAAGACAGGCACTTCCAAGACTTATGGAAAACCTTGTTTTCCCAAATCTTATTCACAAAGATTTTTCACAGGACTTTGTTAACGGCAAAGGCGATAAAATTCAGGTAAGAAAGCCTGTTGTTTTATCAGCAGAGGACTTTGACCAGACAGGGGGTATTAAGCCTCAGGATATTGAGGAAACATCAGTAGAGGTTACTCTTGATAAGCTTGCAACTGTTGATGTTGAGTTTACAGCACTTCAGTCTGCAACATCTATTGATGACCTTAACAGACTTTTCATTGAGCCTGCGGCTGCTGCACTTGCTCAGAAAATCAATGCAGACGGTCTTGAGCTTTACAAGGATATTTACAATACTGCCTTAACAGCAGGCACAACTCCTTCAACTCTTGAGGACCTTTCAAAGGTAAGAAAGGCTATGAACGAGGAAAAAGTTCCTGTTGCAGGCAGAAAGGCTGTATGGGACACAGAAGCAGATGCTTCCTTTACAACAATTGATGCTATCGTAAACGCTGAAAAGAGCGGTTCTACAAAAGCATTAAGAGAAGGTTCTATCGGCAGAATTTTCGGTCTTGACAACTATATGTCACAGTCTGTTAAAAAGCACACAACAGGAATTACAGCATCTGCAGCAGTTAAAACAAACGGTGCTTTGACAAAAGGTGCTGACAAGATTTCAATTGACGGCACAACTCTTACAGGTAAGCTTGTAAAGGGTGACCTTTTGACTATCGGCGGCAACACATACACAGTTACTAAGGATACAGAGGAGGCGGCAAATAATGCCATTGCTGAGGTTTGCATTTCTCCAAATCTTGCGGAAGATACTAAAGACAACACAGCGGTAACACTTGTTGCATCTCACACAGCCAACCTTGCATTTAATCCTATGGCATTTGCTTTTGTTACAAGACCTCTTGCAACTCCTTCAGGTGTTGAAAGCTATGTTACAAGCTACAACGGTATTACATTAAGAGTTGTTAAGGGTTATGATATGAAATACAAAAAGGATATTATCTCTATGGATGTTTTATACGGCTATAAGACAATGTATCCGTCACTTGCTGTGAGAGTATTAGGTTGATGCCATACGCAGATTATTCCTGGTACAAAGAGGCTTATAAGGGCACAGAGCTTGGGGAAGATGAATTTTCCTCTCTTGCCCTTAAGGCTTCAAAGTACCTTGATAAAATAACCTTCGGCAGAATTGATGACGCCGATGATAATGTTAAGCTTGCAATGTGTGCGGTTGCTGAAGAAATGAAAAAAACGGGCATAGCCTCCCACATTGCATCAGAAACCAACGACGGGTACAGTATTTCATACAAAAACACAGGTGAAAGAGAAAGTCTTTATAAGACTGCAGGTCTGTTTCTTCCCCCTGAGCTTTTATACAGAGGGGTGGAAGTATGATTTGTGCAGATAAAGAGATAACAGTTTTTCACTACAACAAAGACAGCATAACTAAAGAGCATTTCGGGAAAGTAAGTGTTTTCTCGGATGTAAAGGCAAGTGTATCGGATGTTGAGAATATATCGGTTTCCGAAATTGTTGTAAGAATTCCCACAAATCAGGAAATTTGTGTAGACATAGGGGACAGAATTGCACTCAGAAAGGTTTTTGAGGAGGAAATTCCTTATGAAGAAACCTACACCGTATACAGCATTAAAAATAACATAAGGGGGACAATGGGCGTAAGACATTACTGCCTTAAATGCAGATAAATGGAAAAATATGCAGAATTTATAAAAGAGTACAACGGCTTTAACGGTTTGGATTTAAAGCTTGATTATTTAAATCTCAAACCGGGAGAGCTTTGTATCAGAACAGAAAACTATGAGCCGGTGGTTAAAAGCTATGCAGATGGCGGAAAGCTTAAGCAATGTGTTTTCTCCCTCTGCTTAAAGGAGGCGAGAGTTCCCCTTACAAAGGAAAGCATAAGTAATATCGGCATTTTAAAGGGCTTTCTGAGCTGGCTCAAAATCCGTGACAGGGAGGGGAATTTTCCTCTCCCCGGAAACGGAATTTCAATTACCGCAATAACAGATGTTAATACAGAGAAAGCGGATATAAGCTGTAATG
>JAGARF010000107.1 GCA_017622395.1 Clostridia bacterium
ACACAAGAGGGGTGAAAGGTTGTTTAAGAAAAAAAGAAGTATAAAGTTGCCATACAACAAACAAGGCTTGATATATTTTATTTGTCTTGATTATAAAAACCAACCACAGGAGATACAGGACAAAATAAAAAGCCTCTGCCATACCGTAGGCGGTGAGGAATACGAAAGAGCTTTATTTGAGTTTGTAACAACAGATGCAGGAGCAGTTAAAGTCAGCTTAAAGCATTATACAAGTGAAACAAGCTTGTATCAGATGCGTAAAAAGTTTTATGAGCTGTGGAAATGAAAGGAATAAAAGAACAAATGCAAAAGATAAGTAGAGAAATTATATATAAGGCAGGTCAATTTATGGATACACAAAACTACCCTGTTTATAAAAAACAAGGGCAGAGAGTAAGAAAAGGTAAACCAACATCAGAAGTGCAGCAGAAAATAAACGAAAGAAATTCAAAGTTGAAATTAACAAGACTTATGCACGCAAATTTTACGAGTGATGATATAGAAATACATTTAACCTATTCTGATGACTGTCTGCCAGTTGATGCAAGAGAGGCTTTGAAAGATATTCAAAACTACATAAGACGATTAAGAAAGTATTATAAGGGCAAAGAGCTTAAATATATTACTGTAACAGAAACAGGAGCGGAAAACGGCAGATTTCATCACCATATCACTATAAGCGGTGGTGTATCAAGAGATATTCTCGAAGAGGAATGGAAAAAAGGCTTTGCAAATAGTAAGAGATTGCAGTTTACAGATAAAGGCTTACAGGGCCTTGCACATTATATGACAAAACAAAAGCTTGCTTTCAGAAGATATAACTGCTCAAAGAATTTAGTTAAACCAACAGAAAAGGTAAGACACAATGTAATAACCGAAAAGAAACTTAAAGAAATGTATCAGTATCAGGAGCAGAACGGCGAAAAGCTCTTGATTGAAAAATATACAGACTTTTTAGCAAAACTTTATCCTGGCTACAAAATATCAGAATTAAAGATTGTTGAAAACGGAGTTAATCAGGGGTATTATATGCGTGTGTTTGGAAAGAAAATATAAGTTCGTAAAAGTTCGCAACACGCAATAAATGCGTGCGTGTGCGTGTGCGTGCGAGAGGAAAGCAAGTAAATACAAGGCTTTATAATACTTTTTTGTATGGTTTATAAAACCAAACAAAAAGCGAACAAATGCAAAGTTGATAGAAAAGAGGCTTGAAACATAAATGTTTTGAGTGCTTTTTGCGTTGTTCAAATTCACAAACGATTGGGAATTTGTGTATAAATACTTGCAATTATCAATATGCTGTGCTATAATAAATATGCAGATAACATAATGTACGGTGTTGTGTTATTCCCCTTTGCGTTTTTCTCTACTTTGCAAAGGGGGTTTGTTCTATCTTGTTAGTTTTTTCATAAAAGTATATCCTTTCTTTCCAAGTCTTAAAGGCTTGGTTTTTTCTTTATAAGCTCTGCATCAGGAAGAGCAGACAAAACGGAGCGGAGATATAACCGCTCCTGTGCTATTTTATGCTGCCAATATGTTGCCTATTGTTGCCTATTTGTTGCCTATGAAACGATTTTAAACCAACTCAAACTGATTTTGTAAGAAAACAGAAAAGCCTTGAAAGTGCCTGTTTATAAGGCTTTGCGAACTTTTAAGCGAAAAAATAAAGACGGTTGTAAAAACCGCCTTTTTGGTGCAGGTGGTGGGAATCGAACCCACACGGTATCACTACCACAGGATTTTGAGTCCAGCGCGTCTGCCAGTTCCACCACACCTGCGAATACCTTGTTATGATAGCACAAAAGGTATTGTTTGTCAATATTCTTAGAGATATTTTCTTATATCTACTGTCAGTTTTTCTTCAAGGTTTATAAGTCTTTTGGTGATATCCTTTGAAACCTCGTCGGCTGCTTTGTATTCATTAAGATATTTGTTCAGGGATTTAACACCCATATTACAGCCGTCTGTCATTAAATCTGCAATAACTTTGTCGGATTCATTCATTGCAAGCATCATATTCGTTTTAATCCAGGACATACCTTTAGCCATAGGATTTGGCTCTTTGCCGTCATCGTGAAACTCATCGAGCAGACTTTGAAGTTCTCTGTCAAGCTTTTCGTGTTCCTCTTTGCATTTTGTAAGCTTTTTTTCAAACTCTTTGTCTGAAACCTTCGGGAGAACCTCGTCTATTGAAGAAACTCCCATTTTAATTCCTGCATCGCACTCACGCAAAAGTTTTACTGTATCTTGTTCTATCAATTTTATCACTCCTTCGTGAATATTTTACCAAAGAAAATAAAATTTAAACATTTCAAGTAAAATTACTTTCAAAGTAGTTGTAAAATTTAGGTAATAGTGGTATAATAATAATAATATTTGCAAAAGGAGAACAGCTATGAAAAAAATTGACCCTGTGGTTATCAAGGAAACAAAATACATTGCATATTTTGTTATAATTTTAAGCATAGCTATGGAAGCGGTATTTTTAATTTTAAGAAAGTGGGATGTAACAGTTCTGCTTGGTAATATTTTATCTGCATCAGCAGCCGTACTAAACTTCCTTTTTATGGGAATAACTGTGCAAAAGGCAGTAATGAAGGATGAGAAAGATGCAAAAACTGCTGTTAAAGCATCTCAGTCATTAAGAACATTTTTCCTTTTTGCAGTAGCGGCAATTGGGGCACTTGTTCCAATATTTAATATTTGGTCAAGCTTAATACCGTTGCTGTTCCCAAGAATTGCAATAATGTTCAGACCTTTATTTGATAAGGAGTGAAAAAATGAAAAAAACAAAAGGCTTTATAGCCGTTGATATACTCTACATTTTAATGATGGTACTGCCCTTTGTATTGGGAATTGTTATTAAAATTCTTACAAAAGGACCATCGGAGGGTATATCGATTACAGGTGCACAGGTGTATTTTGAAATACCTATGCCTCTGCAAAATCTCATAATCGGAGAATCACAGGTAAATTCACTGCTGGTTATAGTTGCAATACTAGGTCTTTGCCTTTATCTGACTCACGGTCTTGATGTTAAGGCAAGTCTTAAAAGACAGCATATAGCTGAATGGGCAGTTGAAGTTACAGAAAAGATTACTGTAACAAATATGGGAGAAAGGTTTAAAGGGTTTGCACCTTTTATAACAGGTATTCTCGCTCTTTCTGCAGTATCAAGTCTTATAACCCTTATGGGTCTTTATCCGCCTACCTCTGATATTAATGTAACAGGAGGCTGGGCAATACTTGTATTTATACTTATAACCTATTATAAGATGAAAGCAGGACCTGTTGTATACGCCAAGAGTTTTGCAAGCCCTGTATTGATGGCACCTCTTAATATTATAAGTGAAATTGCAACGCCTATTTCAATGGCATTCCGTCATTACGGAAATGTTCTTTCAGGCTCAGTTATTTCAATATTGATTGCCACAGGACTTCAGGGACTTACAAAAATGCTCCTTGGCTTTCTGCCGGGATTTTTAGGACAGTTCCCTTTCCTGCAGATAGGTTTGCCTGCAATACTGTCACTTTACTTTGATATTTTCAGCGGATGCCTCCAGGCATATATTTTCGCAATGCTCACAATGCTTTATGTGGCAGGCGGTTTCCCTGAAGAAGAATATAATTTAAGAAAAGCAAAAAAAATAAAAATAAACGGAGGAATTTAAAATGTTAGAAATTGCTGTAGGTATTATTTTAGGATGTTGTGCACTTGGTGCAGGTACTGCTATGATTGCAGGTATCGGACCCGGTATCGGTGAAGGTAACGCAGTTGCAAAAGCCTGTGAGGCAATCGGCCGTCAGCCTGAGTGCAAAGGTGATGTAACATCAACTATGCTTATGGGTTGTGCTATTGCTGAAACAACAGGTCTTTACGCACTTGTTATTGCAATTCTTCTTATTTTCGTAGCACCGAATCTTTTAGTTAATATTTTAATCAACACAATCGGCTGAAATTAATGAATTGCCCTAATGGGCATGAATTGAAATAAATTTCATGAATTGGCTACGCCATGAATAGAACCTTTCAGGTTCATTAAGGAACAAATGCTTTGCATTTGAATTAAATAAATCGCTTTGCGATTTTGACCAAAATGCAGACAAAGTCTGTAATTCATGAGCCTTGGCTCAATTCATTGAACGAAGTGAAAATTCATGACAGCAAAGCTGTCAATTCATTGAAAGGAGATATAAATGCAGACACTTGATGTAATTTCTGTCAATTTGTGGC
>JAGARF010000108.1 GCA_017622395.1 Clostridia bacterium
AGTTTCTGAAGTTTTGTTGCGTTTTCATTACTGTTTGCCACGACCTGCATAGTAAGAGAATTTATGGGATTTGCATTGTTTTCTGCAAAAGTTGCCTCATTTGCCCCTTCTCTGACTGTAAAAGATATTTCCCTGCAGGTTGTTACACTCTTCTCCTCTACAATAGCAAGAAACAGTTTTAAAGGTCCTTCGATGTCATACATATTGTTAGCAATAACATATGTAGCAACCCCTTCATCAGACAATTCACCAAAATCAAATACCGCTGAATTATCTGACTTTACTGCCGTTATTTTAAATACACCGTTTTTGCACTTAGTATCCCATATAATTCTATACGAGTTCTGATCGGTCGTAATCAAAGGTGTAATCACCTTACGGCTGTAATTATCGCCGACATAAATATTTCGTACCATATTAAACTCCTTTCGGTTTGAGATTTACACATATATGATAATCTAAGCTTATAAGGACAAGCGAGGACAAAAAAATCAATTCTGTAAAAATACGCCGATATAGATAATTCCTGAAGATCAAAAAACGAACCCAAGTTCAAAACTCAAGTTCGTTTTTTGTTTTTATCTTAATGTAATATTAAGTTTAAATTCCAAATCCTTAAGAATTTTATTTACCGCTTTGTCTATTTCTTTCTGTGAAAGCTCTTTATCCTCAGGAGTTAATATAACATTAAATGCCATACTCTTTTTACCTTCACCAAGCTGTTTGCCTCTGAAGATATCAAATAGCTTAACATTTGTTACATATTTGCAGGATTTTTTGATTGACTCTTCAATTTCTCCGCAGGTAACTGTTTCATCACATACAAAGGCAAAATCTCTTTCAATTTCAGGGAATTTTGAGATTGGTGCGTATTTCATTGTTGATTTAAAATGTTTCTTAAGAAGCTCATAATTGATTTCTGCAACAAATGCATCCTTTCCAAGTGATATTTCTTCGCAAACCTCATATGAAAGCTTACCCATATAACCGATTACTTCATCGTCCACAAGGATTTCAGCAGTAATTCCGGGATGCAGGAAAGTTTTTTCTGCTTTTCTGTACTTAAACTCAAGATTAAAGTCTTCTGCAAGACCTTCAACAATTCCTTTTACCTTAAAGAAATCTTCATTATCGCCATATGCACCGATTGCAATAGTTTTGTTTTCATCAGGAAGCTGAGTTAAAGGAAATTCTTTTGCAATATAAACATTTGCAAGCTCAAAAAATCTTCCTGACTGGTTACCGTTTTTGAAGTTCTTAACCATAATGTTTATGATGTTTGGAACTAATGTTGTGCACATAATTGAATAGTTTTCACTGATAGGATTATCTATTCTTATTACTTTTCTTAAATCATCATCATCGGCAAGTCTTAACATATCAAGCTCTTTTGCAGAATAGAAGCTGAATGTAACTGTTTCAAATGCACCCTGATTTTTAAGTGCATTTTTTGCTTTAAGTTCCATTTTCTGCTCCTCTGTAAGACCGCCGTTAGTAACAGTTGCAAACTTAAGCATATGAGGAACGATGTGTGAGTATCCGTAAAGTCTTATAACTTCTTCTGATAAATCCTCGTAGCTAAAAACATCTTCTCTGTATAAAGGTGCTGTTGCTGTGATATTTTCACCATCAACTTCTACTTTGAATTCGAGGCTCTGTAATATTTCAGCTATTCTTTCGCTTGGCACTTCAATACCAAGTACTTTATTTATTTTTGCAAAGGTTGTTTTTATAACCTTTGGCTCTATTTCCTTTGCAGTAATTTCATATCCTGTCTGTGCAACTGTTCCGCAACTTAATTCTTCAATAAGGTGGAGTGCTCTCTTCATTGCACATTGTGTTGTATACTCATCTACGCCTTTACAGAATTTTGCAGAAGAATCCGAAGTTTGACCAAGACTTCTTGATGTTTTTCTTACGCTGTCTCTTGCAAACTTTGCTGATTCAAAAACAACATTTTTTGTTGTATCTTTAATTTCGCTGTTAAGACCGCCCATAATTCCTGCAAGTGCTACAGGCTTTTTGGCATCACAAATAACAAGATTATTTTCATTAAGTTCAAATTCTTTTTCATCAAGAGTTGTGATTTTTTCGCCGTTTTTTGCGCGTCTGACATCAATTGTTTTGCCCTCTAAATCTGCAAGGTCAAATGCATGCATAGGCTGACCAAGCTCCATAAGTATAAAGTTTGTAATATCAACAATATTGCTGATTGAATTAATACCCACAAGTGCTAATCTTTTTCTCATCCACTGAGGAGCTTTTTCGATTTTAACATCTCTAACAAGATGTCCGATGTATCTTGGGCAAAGGTCAGGAGCCTGAACCATAATTTTAAGCTCATCATCATTTGCTTCTATGTGTGGTGTATAGCTCATATCAGGCATTTTAACAGGCTTTTTAAGTATTGCCGCAATTTCTCTTGCAATACCAAGGATTGACTGACAGTCAGGTCTGTTTGCTGTGATAGAAATATCAAACACATAATCGTCAAGACCTACTACCTTACAAATGTCCTCGCCAATTTTTGCATCATCTTTCAGAATTAAAATTCCGTAAACATCGGCACCTTCGTACCAATCGTCTGTTATACCAAGCTCTTCACCTGAGCAAAGCATACCGTTTGACTCAACGCCTCTTAATTTTCCTTTTTTGATTTTAACGCCGTTTGCCAAAGTTGACCCATCAAGTGCAACAGGAACTTTTGCTCCCACAAACACATTGTCCGCACCTGTTACAATCTGAATTTCTCTGCCGTATTCGTCACCGCAATCAAGCTGACAAATCTGCAGATGGTCTGAATCCTGATGCTTTTCGATTTTTGTAATTTCACCTACTACACATCTTGAAATTTCCTGACCTAAATATATAATCTCTTCTACCTCAAATCCGCTTGAAAAAAGCTTTTCTTCAAGTTCTTTGACAGGTATGTCTATATCAACATAGTCTTTTAACCAGCTAAGTGGTGCTTTCATTTCACTCTACCTCCTTACTTCTGCTGCTGTCTGAACTGTTTTAAAGTTCTTACATCGTTGTCAAATAAAATATGAATGTTGTTTATGCCGTATTTAAGCATTGCAATTCTGTCTATACCGATACCAAATGCAAGGCCTGAATATTCCTCAGGGTCAATACCGCAGTTTTCGAGAACAACTCTGTTAACAATACCGCCGCCTAAAACTTCAATCCAGCCTGTACCCTTACAAAGCTTACATCCCTCTCCCCCGCACTCACAGCAGGTTACATCAACCTCAACACTTGGCTCTGTAAATGGGAAGAACGACGGTCTTAGTCTTGTTTTTGTGTCGCTTGAAAATATTTTCTTTGCAAGAAGGTCAAGCATACCATAAAGGTCACAAACAGAAATGTTTTTATCA
>JAGARF010000109.1 GCA_017622395.1 Clostridia bacterium
AGACATTTGTCCCTATCGAAAAGCACTCTATATTGCAGGAACTGAGCGAAACATCATTATTTATAGAAAGAGGAGTTAAATGGACAAACACAAGGACAATGGGATTTTACTTGGGCAAGCAAATTTGGTAAAATATTCCTCAGAGGTGATTTTAATGGGAGGTGAAACACAAAAAGAGTTATTAAACTCTGTGTATAAAGATATAGCCGAAGCTTTTGGAATAGATGTTGCTATTCAGTTTTATCAAATGTATAAAGGAATACAGGTTACTTTTCCAACAAGATTGTTTAACCCCGAGTATGTGAAAAAGCAGATACCTGTTGAGTATGACGGAACAAATATCAAACAATTGGCTAAAAAATATGGTTATAGTGAAAAAACCGTAAGAAGAATGATTAAAGAAAACTTGTGAGGTGCAGAAATGGAATTTATAGGAATATTTATAGTTGTTTGTATTATCTACTATTTGAAAAAGAAAAAGGACGAAAGGGATAGTGCAGGAGATTTTCAAATTCAACCTGATTTTAAAGAAAGTCACGAGAACTATGAGTCTAACACTTCTAATCCTTTCGTTGCAGATAATTCTAACCCGTTTACAGAAGATGCTTCAAACCCTTTTATAGCAGAGGAGGTGTTAGAGAACGAAAACGAGATTGAATCAACAAATTCAACCAACCCATTTATTGATGATTCACCCGATGACTATTATGAAGAGGAAACAGAACAGTTTTCTGATGGATATGTTTTTCCAAGTTGCCCTGTAACCGATAAAACTTTTACAAAATCATCTCAAAGAGCAGTAAAGCGTTTCTCATTTGATAATAGCGAATTTAATGCAATTACATATGTATTGAGAGATAATCTGTCAGGTGATAGAAAGTTACTTTTGTTTCAAAAGATTTCAAACGAGAATGGACAAAAAAAGAGTTCGCTTGTTGATTATGGTTATTATTGGCTTAAGATTCTAAATGAATATGTTGGAGCATTGCAAATAACATCATATGATTTGCAATCCTATGACAATCTCAAAGAAATGCCGAATGTTCCTGCTGAACAGATAGAGGTTTTATATGAAATAGAAAAGGATGTAAAATCCATCTACGATGATGTTCAACAAGTTCCGCTTACATTTGGCGATGGAACAGAAAAGGTGTTTTGGAAATTCGGTGATGTAAGCTTTGGGAACAATGAATACCATTTCTTGATGTCGCAAATAAACCCAGATGATACTATAGTTTTTAGAGTAACATCTAATGGCGAAGGTTATTCATACGATGAAGTTACAAACCCATCAACGCTGGATATGATATTGAAAGCGTTTAATAAAAAATATGACAAATAAGAGGTGTTAAAATGAAAAGATATTACATAAATAATAATAGTATTGGAAATTTAAAAGTATTTGATGAAGCTAATAATTGCATTGCAAAAATAAAACATTTTCCAATTAGCACAAAATATTTATTGGTAAATAACAATGACCAATTTATTTTGCGGATTGATGAAACTAATCCTATGAAACACATATTTTCAGTTAGTTTTGATGCAGAAGGAAATACCCCTGTAATCGAAATTGCAAAAAAGAATAATTTTCAAATCGGTTTTGGATTAGGACATCTTGTGTTACTGCCGTTTGCTTCAATCCCTTTCGGTGCTTATTTCGGTGTTAGTAAGATGGGTGATATCCTTGTTCAGAAAAATGGGAAATGCCACGAAATGGCAGTAAATGGGCGAATAATTGCAAGAGCAGAGTTTAAAAAAGGATATTTGGCATCTATGCTAAGCAGTAAATCGAGTTTAGATATTCTTACTAACGATAATACTTTAACTATGTATGCAATAGCAATATTCCTGATTATGGACATTAACGATTATTTTAAATAAGATTTTGAGGACTATGATGAAATTTCATAGTCCTATTTTCATGTAGAGGAGTTGATAAAATGCAATACACATTATTAGGATTTGGACTAACACTTACAGTATTATTAGGTATTGAAGCAATCAGGGAAAGGGCGTGAAACTATGATGTTCTTAGTTGGTGCAAGCACAACTGCATTTTTGACAGCTTTTGGCGAAGGTGCAATGCTTGCCGCATCTGTTTATCTTGCAAGCAGAGGGGTCAGAAGAAGACGATGAGGACAGGTCGAGGACAGCTTTCGGGGCACTTTCAAAACCTCAAATGCCAATACCGAACTGCCTTTGGGCAAGAGGGCAAGTCAGTGGTTGCAAAGTCCTCCAAAAAGAAAAACACATACACGGACTTAGTTCCGTGTATGTGAAAGTCGATGGTGGAGATGAGGAGAATCGAACTCCTGTCCGAAAATATGTCCATAAGTCTTTCTACAGGTTTAGTTTGTGGTTAGAAATTCCCTCAGAAAGTGTCCCGCAAACAAGGCTCTTTCCTTGGTAGCTTCATTGTTCCTGGTATGCTCAAAGCTTTGCATACTCATGTGCACCGTGTAGTCAACGCCTGATTCTCATACCACGGTAATACGAGTCAGACGGCCGCCTTAATTAGGCAGCGTAAGCTAAATTATCGTTAGCGTTTAAATTTAAAATTACGGATTTTAAGGTTGCTCCGCACAACCACCTGCTTAACTTACTTCTCTATCCCCGTCGAAACCTTTACACCCCCGTGTCATATTAATGATGTTTGTCCTTCGGACAAATGAAGTAGCCTACGGCTATGAAGGTTGCTTCGCAAAATGAGGTGTGCCTTTGGCACAAAGACAAACATCACATCATTTTGTGCGCAAGCACAAACTTCATTATGAAATACTTCATATCGAACGAAGTGAGATGCTTCATGATTTCATTGTCTACTTTTCAAGTTTAATATAGATATATGAATTTGTCAAATGAAAATTGTAGAAATTTAATATCTTTCTTTAACAGCTCTTTCAATATCTCTTTTAGCACTTTTTTTGGCGGCGTCGTCTCTTTTGTCATAAAGCTTTTTACCTTTTGCCAGAGCGATTTCCATTTTTGCTTTTGAGCCTTTTAAATAAACACTCAAGGGCACAATAGAGTAACCATCCTGTGCAACTTTGTTGAAAAGCTTTAGAATTTCTTTTTTGTGGAGAAGGAGTTTTCTTATTCTTAAAGGATCTTTGTTGAAGATGTTGCCTTTTTCATAAGGACTTATGTGCATACCCATAACGAATGCTTCCAGATTTTTAATAGAAATCCAGCTGTCCTTTAAATTAACATTTCCCATTCGTACCGATTTTATTTCTGTGCCGTAAAGCTCAATGCCTGCCTCAAACTTTTCTTCAATGAAAAAGTCGTGATAAGCTTTTTTGTTGTTGGATATTAATTTGATGTTATCTGTCTGTGCCATTTTTCCCCCTCCTGTCAAATATAAGTCTGTATATAAGGTAGCCGAGTCCGCTTAAAACAGTAACAACGGCATAAACAATAAGCGTAAGCTTTATATCGCCCTCTGCGTAAAGAGAGCCTGCAATTGTTGATGAAACAACTGACGGAATTCTTGCAAAAATCGTGATGGATAAAAATGCTTTTATATTTATCCCTGTAACGGGCATAAAGTATGTAAGCAAATCCTTTGGAGTACCGGGCAAAAAGTAAAGAATAAAGGTTATAAGCTTTATTTTCTTTTCATCGTGGAGGAATTTGAATTTTTTCATAAATTTTTTGTCAAGTACCGCGGATAAAACTGAATTACCCCATCTGATAACGATGGTAAAAATCAGCCATTGTCCTAAAAGTATGCCAAGCATACCAATCAATGTACCCCAAACAGGTCCAAAAAGTGCACCTGCGGCAAATTCAACCACTTCTCCCGGAATAAGGGCAACGATTATCTGCAAAATCTGTATGAAAAGCAGAGCAAAAACGCTAAGCACTCCAAAGTCTTCAATAAAGCCTTCTATTGCAGAAAGGTTGTTGTAGCCTCTAACAAGAGGAATACATACCAAAGACAGGAGCAACATAGCAATCAGAAAGCATATAAAAGATATTTTTTTAAATTTGCCTCTGTTTTCCATAGTGTGCCTCCAGAAATAAATATTACCACATAATTGAAAAAATGTCAAAGATGTGGTAACATATAAAAAAAGAGGTGAAGTTATGATAAAGTTTGATAATGAGTGGGACGACCTTTTGAAAGACGAATTTAAAAAGGATTATTACCTCAAATTAAGAAGTTTTCTTAAAAACGAATACAGTATGCAGACTGTTTATCCGCCTATGCATGATATTTACAATGCCTTTAAGTACACCTCATACAGCGACGTAAAGGTTGTAATTTTAGGTCAGGACCCATATCATGGAAAAGGTCAGGCTCACGGTTTATGCTTTTCTGTGTTAAAAGGAGTTGCTCCGCCACCGTCGCTGGTTAATATCTATAAAGAACTAAACAGCGATACAGGGTTTGAAATTCCAAATCACGGCGAGCTTACCAAATGGGCAAAAGAGGGGATACTTTTACTTAACACCACATTAACGGTTAGAGAAGCTTCACCTAACAGCCACACAGGAAAGGGCTGGGAAACCTTTACAGACAGAGTTATTTCCCTTTTAAACCAAAGAGAAAAGCCTATTGTTTTTCTGCTGTGGGGAGGGAATGCCCGCTCGAAAAAGTCGCTGATAACAAACAAACAGCATCTTATTTTAGAAACTGTTCATCCAAGTCCGTTATCGGCATACGGAGGCTTTTTCGGATGCAGACATTTTTCAAAAACAAACAGCTTTCTTGTTGAAAATGGCATAAAGCCTATCGATTGGCAAGTTTAAAGACAATAATTCCGCTTAACATTAAAGCGATGCCTATATAATTTCTAAAATTAAAACTTATTTTTTCCGAACCAAACAAACCAAAGGCATCAATAAGTGCTCCGCAGATAAGCTGTGAAACAAGTATAACGGAAATAGCAGTAGTTGTATTTAATTTACTGATACCAAGCATAACGGTTATGGTTATAATAACACCTAAAAGACCGCCTGTAAGATAGAGTAAATTAACTTCTTTCAGGGCAGAAAAGCTTCCTTTGCCGAAAATCAGCATTGTAATTACGCTGAAAACAAAGGCAGTACCCTGAACGAAGGTGCTGGACTCGTAAAGCCCGATTTTGTCGCTGAGCTGAGTGTTAAAAACACCCTGAAGACTCATAACTGCACCTGCTATAATACTTGCCGCAAAACCAATCACAAAATCACCTCGAAAATAATATTCCACAAATTAAGGAGTTTATACTATGACAGAAAAACTTTTTTATAAAGATTCATATATCAAAGAATTTTACGCAGAGGTTTTGTCCTGCGAAAAAGAAAAAAATTTATATAAAATTATTTTAGACAAAACCGCATTTTTCCCCGAAGGGGGCGGACAGACTGCAGACACAGGCTTTATAGGCGATGCAAAAGTAGTTGATGTTCAGGAAAAGGGCGAAGACATTATACACTTTGCAGATAAAGAGATTACGGGTACGGTTTTTTGCAAGCTTGATTTTGACAGAAGATATGTAAAAATGCAAAATCACACAGGCGAGCATCTTATGTCAGGTATAGCACACAGACTTTTCGGAGCGGAAAATGTAGGCTTTCACCTTGGCGATGATGTGGTTACAATGGACTATGACATTCAGCTTACAAAAGAACAGCTTCAGCAGGTAGAGCTTGAAGCGAACAAGGCGATTTATGCAAATACTGAAATTATATCCCATTTCCCCAAGCCTGATGAGCTTGAAAGCTTAACATACAGAGCAAAGCTTGATTTAAAAGAAAATGTGAGAATAATTGAAATAAAAGATTATGATATGTGTGCCTGCTGTGCACCTCATGTTAAAAGAACAGGGGAAGTGGGGCTTGTTAAAATAGTTGAAAGTATGAATTGGAAAGGCGGAACAAGACTTTTCATTCACTGCGGTCTTGAGGGCTTTCTCCATTACAGAAAAACCTATGAAACGGTCAAAGCTATTTCGGGATTGCTTTCGGCAAAACAGGAAAATCTTACACAATTTGTTGAAAAATATATGGAAGATACAAACAAATTAAAGTATGAGCTTGAACAGGCAGACTTAGAGCGAGCAAGACTTATCGCAACAACCTTTGAAAAAACAGATAAAAGTATTGTTGTAAAAGACGGATTTTTAAAGACAGAGGGAATGAGAGAGCTTGTAAATCTCCTTAAAGAAAAAACAGATAAATGCGTCTGTGTTTTAACAGGCACTGATGGAGCATATCGTTTTATTATGGGAGCGGATAATATGCCTTTAAGAACTCTCATAAAAGATATAAACGCAAAACTAAATGGCAAAGGCGGCGGCAATGACCAGATGGTTCAGGGCAGTTTTAATTCTACCTTTGCAGAAATAGAAGAAACAATAAAAAGTATATAAAAAACAAAGACATTGCCGTCAGGCAATGCCTTTATTTTTGGTGCAGGTGATAGGAAACGATAGGCTTTAAGCCCTTTATTTAAAGGCTTTTTGAAATTTTACTGTTGCCTATATGTTGCCTATGAAATAATTTCAAACGATTTCAAGCTGATTTTATACTGCTATTTCTGGGTATGGGTGACCGATTGTAAGACCTTCATTTTGAAGTATAGCATCAATCTTTGATATGTTGTCCTCGATATAGTCCTTTGTAGCATAGAAATATGTGTTCATTGTGATACTTATATCTGTGTGGCCCATTATCTCTTGAAGGACTTTAGGCGGCATACCTGCCTCTGCACATCTTGTACCGAATGTGTGACGGAGAGAGTGCAGGTCGATTTTTCCGTCTGTAATTGTTTCATCAAGTATATTATATTTCTTTAGCGTTCTTCTGAATTGTGCATTTACTTGTGATGTAGTAACCATTTTGTCATTGTGAGTAAATATAAGACCTTGCTTTTTATCTCCTATGCAGTCCTGGAGCAGTTCTCTTACTGCATCTGTCATAGTTAATGTTCGTGTTCCTGCTTTTGTTTTGGTTGTATCACTTAATAGAGCCTCGCCTTTTTGTCCTCTTGATATGGTCCTTTTAATTGTTATGCGGTTAAAATTAAAGTTTACGTCTTCAACAAACAATGCGTTTATCTCTCCCATGCGGAAACCAAGAGCAAGAGAAAGGAGCATCTGTCTTGAATAGTTTACATCTTCGTTTTTTAAAACCTCTATGAGCTTTTTCTGTTCGCCTTTGGTTAATGCTCTTACTTTTGCCGTTTCTTTCTTTGAGTGAGGTTTTTTAATATACTGCATAGGATTGTCTGTTATTATCTTTCTGTGTGCTGCCTCTTTAAAGGTTTTGTTTAAAAGCTCAAAGAATTTATTGATAACTGATTGTGAATAATGCAGATTGTTGTTTAAAAAGTTTTTCAGCTGTGTTTCGTGTGCCTCTTGTAAAGGTGTGTTATAAATTGGTGCTAATATTTTGAGTGTTTCCAAGTACCGATAATATGAAGGTTCTTTTATCTCGTTCTGATTAAGCTTATCATCAAGCATCTGTTTTGCAAGGCTGTAAATGGTTATACCGCTTTTGTCAACAAATGTTCCTGTATAGATTTGAAATTCAACAGCTTTTAATTTTGCCTTTACATCAGCCTTTGTGCTGCCATACACAGTTTTTCTTTTTCTTCTGCCTTTTTCATCAAAGCCAACAGTTATTTGACCTACATATAAGCCTCTCTTTTCGTCAAAATATATAGCTCCGTCTCCTTTTGACCGTCTTTTAGCCATAAAAAATACACTCCTTTGTAATTTTATAAATTGACATTAAGAGTGCAATATGATATACTTTTTGTGTGTTTGGAGAGTATATTTTATATATGCACTCGATACTTGAATTGCTCCTATTGCCGTAGGGGCAGTTCTTTTTTTATTCTCTTTTCCGCTCCCGGGAGAACGCAAGGAGCGGTTATGTTATGCTGTCTGTTCTGCAGAGATACCCTTGTTGTATAGTTCTTCAGGTGCAATGTCTATATCGCCATTATTCCATACTGCGGTATTATAATCAATATAAACATTTCTGAAAACATTTACATCTGCAAGAGGCTTGAACACAGGCAAATTAATTAATGGCTTAAAATCGTATATTTTCGCCTCTCCGTTATTGAAACGCACCCACAAAAGAAAATCATCAAGAGGACGAACACCGCAAACCTTTAAAGGCTGTTTTGGCTCTCCTGCATAAGCTATACCGTCAACAATATACATTTCTTTTCCCCCTTATCTCAAAGGCTCGATTTTTTCAATCGGCTCACATTTAACAGCTTTATTCCAAGCTATATAAAGTTCTTCTTCGTGAATTGTTACCCAGGCTTGCACAAGCTTTAATTGTTTAACAGGCAAGCTCCCTGCAATCAATTCTCCGTCTATTCCTACTGATGCCTCATATTCTCCGTAAGAAACATGAATATGTGGTTTGTTATGCTTTCCGTCATCAGCAAAAAGCATTCTGATGATGATGTTATAAAATCTGCTTAATTCAGGCATTGTTATCTCTCCTATATTTTTATTTTATCCGCTCCGTTTTGGTTTATGTCTGTGATGCAGTTCTGCAGCAGCAGGAGCGGTTATTGTTATTTTCTATTTGAAAGTTCTCGTATGTGTCCTACTGTGTTAAATACACCTGCAGAAAGTATGCAAATGATATTTATAAAATCAATTATAATACCTAAAACCGAACGATACTGCGGAAAATACTTTATAGACATTACAATGTTGAAACCATAAAGAAACAAGCCTATAAGTGTAAGTAAAGCAATAAAGAATATTCTTGCTCTTGGTGCGTAGTGCTTATTTATAAACAAAAAGCTCGGTATAAAATAACAAAAACTTACGACGAAAGGTATAAACACTTTGTTATAACAAAACAACAATGCTATAAGACCTAAAACAAAAGCAAAAAAAGATTTGATTGTACCCATAATAACACTCTCCTTTATGTGTTTTTATATTTTTAAAGTCTTATGTTGTCAATTCTTCTATAGGCGGTTGAGAGCATTCAGATAATTCTCCACCATATGCAGCAACTTGATAATACTCTTCTCTTGGCATTTCAACTGTCTTTTTTGTATATTTATCATTTATAAGCAAATCGTCAATATAACAAAGTGCCTTTTCTTTTCCAATATCATTTAATTTGTCATATTTGCTTAACAGTTCCTGTCGTGAAGTGTCTTTAATAGCTTTTGTGTTCTGCCCTTCTAAATAATCTTTGTAAAACCTTTCCACATTAACATTTAAAACTTCACAAATACGAATTAAATAAGCAAAGTCAATTTTCATATTATCCCTTTTTATTATGCTATACAATGTTTGATTGCTTATATTTGCTTTTCTTCCAAGTTCTGAAACTGTCATATTTTTTTCCTGTAAAATTTCCACAAGTGTTTTGCCTATCATAATCTCACCTCACAATCATAATACAACAAAATATTGTGGTTGTCAATAAAAATATTATGAAAAATCATAAAAAAGTGTTGACATTTTATGCAAACGAATATATAATGTCCTTACAAATTATGCAAATGCATAAAAAGGAGGGGTTGTATGTATGCAAATTTAGAATTGGAAATGATAAAAGCAAATGTTAACAAAAGAATGATAGCAAATGCTTTACATATCCACGAAAATTCGGTACTAAACAAATTTTCAGGAAAAACACCATTCACAATAGCTGAAGCATTTGAAACAAAAAAACAGTTCTTTCCTGATTTAGATTTAGACTATTTATTTGCAACCGAATGAATTAAACAGGAGCGGACATCTGCTCCGCAATAAGAAAGGAGAACAAACTGCAATGGAAAACAAAGAGATTTTAAAGATTGCTAAAAAGGTCAAAAAGGACCTTAAGGGCAAAACGACCTTATTATGTGCGTTAGCATCTGCAGGAGCAGTTATCGGCACAATGCTTTTTAGTAAGGCGGTGAAAGCAGATGCATAAAGAGATTTTGAAAAATTCTATAACAAAGTTACCGACAGGAACGGACAGCGAACAGCTTAAACGGCTTGATGATATGTACTGTGTTATATACGAGGCTTTGGAAGAAAGAATAACAGACGAAATAACACTAAAATTGCTTGATAAGTTAAGAGATTGCACAGATTACATAAGGCTTGAAAGCTTTGATAATGGTATTTGTTACGGTTTAGAGCTTTCAAACGCATATAAAACAATAATAAACGAGCCGAGACGAGCTTTTAAGGATATGAGAGACAAAGAAAGACCTTTCAGTGAAAAGTTTGCGGAAGAAGAAAAGCTTGTGTTTGAGATTAAAAAAGCAAAAAGGGAAAAGACACTTAATGTTGTTTATTCTGATGATGCTATAGACACATTGCACCAGGAATATATGTACCGCAAAGACTACACAGAGGCACTTAAT
>JAGARF010000110.1 GCA_017622395.1 Clostridia bacterium
GCAACTCCAACAACATGTTCTGCTGCCCATTCCATTTTTCCTGCTTCCTGCTCTTTGAATTTTTCAGCAGGAACATTGCACTGTGGGCATCTTTCTGGAGCTGTTTCTCCTTCATGAACATAACCGCAAACTGAACATACAAATTTTTTCATAATCTTTTTTCTCCTTTTTCATATATAAATTTTATTTTTGACAATTTTTGCAGAGACCTGTGTAATACACCTCTCTTGTTTTTACATCAAAGCCATCCAGACATTCCCCGGCAAGCTCGCCAAGAGGAAAATCAAAAAGTTTTCTGCAACCTGTGCACAGAAAATGTCCGTGCATATCGTTGAAACCATCTGCCCTGACCTGAGCACCGTCTATAGTTAAAAGCTTTATAATTCCTTCTTCCGAAAAGAGCTTTAATGTATTATAAACAGTGGTCTTTGAAAGGGTCGGGATTTTAGGGAGCAGATAATCGTATATTTCCTCAACCGTTGGATGAGTTCTTACACTTAAAAGGTACTCCATAATCTCAAGCCTTGTTATTGAAGGTCTTATATTATGGTTAATAAGAGTTTCTTTTGCACCCATTCCCCCACCTCTCTTTTGTAACAGTTTCATTTTTGTAATGATTACAATATAAATATAACATATGTTTTTCAATTTGTCAACACTTTTTTGAAAATTTCATAAAAAAATAAACCCTGAAAAATTTCAGGGTTTATTATAATTATTCGCAATCTTCGCAACCTGCACAGTTTCCACCGCAACCGAAATCAAGTTTGATTTCTTCACCACAGTTAGGGCAGATAACAGGCTCGTCTGAGTCTAAGAGCTCGCCGTCAATAAATACGCTGTCTCCGCAGTTGTCACAAGAAAATTCGTAAACATCGTCGTCTTCATCGTAGTCAAAATCGTCATAGTCTTCGTCGTCAAAGTCGAAATCATCATCTTCGTCGTCGTAAACATATTCTTCAACTTCGCCTAAGTCCTGGTCGATTTCATCAACCTTTTCATCGAGTTCATCTACATAATCTTCAAGGTCTTCAACTCTTTCAGCTAATTCATTTACCATTTCGATAAGCTTTAAGATAACCTTTGTTTCTTTTTTGCTTTCGTCTAATTCAAGGCCTTCTGTAAGTCCGTTTAAATATGAAGCAGTTTCTTTTAATGTACCCATTAAAATTCTCCTCTCTTTATTTATGCTCTTTCCATATATTCGCCTGTTCTTGTATCAACTCTGATCATATCATTTTCATTGATAAAGAGAGGCACCATAATTGTTGCACCTGTTTCAAGTGTTGCAGGCTTTGTTGCACCTGTAGCTGTATCGCCTTTAACGCCAGGTTCTGTTTCTGTTACTAAAAGTTCAACGAAGTTCGGTGGTTCAATACCGAATACATTACCTTTGTATGAAAGGATTTTACAATCCATATTTTCTTTAACGAATTTAAGTGCGTCTCCAATCTGGCTTGCAGAAATAGGCATCATATCAAATGTTTCGTTATCCATAAAGTAGTAAAGGTCTCCGTCTACATAAGAGAACTGCATATCTCTTCTGTCAATGTGAGCCTTTTCGCATTTTTCTGTTGGTCTGAATGTTTTTTCAACAACACCGCCTGTAATAACATTTTTGAGCTTTGTTCTAACGAAAGCTGCTCCTTTACCAGGTTTTACATGCTGGAACTCAACTATCTGATATACATTTCCTTCAAATTCAAATGTAATACCGTTTCTAAATTCACCTGCTGATATCATAAGTACTAATCCTCCAATAATATTTATTCTTTATCTATTTTATACTATATTTACAAAAATTTCAAGTCTTTTTTACAATATTATAAGTTCTTTTGGTGTATTTTGCAGACTTTCAGCTCCATCGGCGGTTACAATCACCGTATTTTCTATTCTTACGCCGAATTTTTCAGGTATATAAATTCCAGGCTCTACGGTAACTACATCACCTTCTTCAAGGATTGCATCGCTGTTTTGTGACAAGTTCGGGTATTCGTGGATTTTAAGTCCTACTCCGTGGCCTGTGCTGTGCACAAAATATTCTCCGAATCCATTTACGGCAATTATATCTCTTGCCAGCTTATCTGCGTCTTTTGCAGGAAGTCCTGCCTTTATTTCTTTCTGTGTTTCGCTTTGTGCAATGTGTACCACTTCATAAACAAGTGCCATTTCTTCATCAACATCTCCAAGTGCTACAGTTCGTGTCATATCGCTGTGGTAACCTTTATATGTTGCACCAAAATCCATTGTTATGAAATCACCTTTTTTAAACTTGTAATCTGAAGGCACTCCGTGAGGCATACAGGTATTTACTCCGCCTATGCAGATTGTATCAAATGAGGGCTTTTCACTTCCTTTAAGTGCCATAATATAGTCAAGTCTTGCGGCAACCTCTTTTTCGGTCATTCCTTCGTCTATAAAGGTCAGTATTTCAAGGAAAGCTTCGTCTGCAATCTGTGCCGCTTTTTTAAGACACGCAATTTCATCAGTAGTTTTCTTTCTTCTAAGCATATCAGAATTTATATCTAAACATTCTGCCTGAATTCCGTCATTTTTAAATGTCTCATATTTTTTATAGCTTATATCAGGCTTAAACAGAATTTTCATTTTATTTTCTTTGATAAACTCTCCGTGCTTTACACAACCCACTATTTCAAAACCTGATGTTTCCCTTGATGCAGAGGTCATATATCTGCCATCTGTTAATATTATTTTTCTGTCTTTTGATATAAGTACAGCTCCCTCACCTGTAAAGCCTGCAAAATATATCATATCTTCAGGCTCGGTCAGATAAACAAAGCCGTCCTTTAAATAAGGTATTAATTTATCTGTCATTTTATCCCCTCAAGTATTCTTTTGTATGTTAAAGAGTCTATATCCTGTGTCCCGGGTGATTCGCAGATTATAACGGGAGTTAAGTTTTTCTTTGCTATAACCTCTGCAAATGGGTCAAAGGCAGGACCGAAAGAGTCATCATCATAAACAATATGTTTTTTCTCTCCGCCGGCCGAAAACTCTATTCTTGTGAAGTGAACATGAAAGTTTTTCCCTCTTTCTTCACCAAGCTCGTTTTGTATTTTATTACAGATGCTTTCAAAATCTTCTATAACATTTAAAGAACCCATTTCTCTTGCATTTACATGTCCAAAATCAACACAGGGCATTAAAATCTCGTCTATCTTGCAAAGCTCTATTACTTCGTCAACTGTACCAAGCTGATTTATTTTTCCCATTGTTTCGGGACATATTCTTATATGGTCTAATTTTTCTGTTTTTGCAGCATCAACTGCTCTTTTTATAGTATCTTTTGCAAGCTCCATTGCATCATTTCTTGAAATTTTTGCACAGGAACCTGAATGAACAACTATTCTTGTTGCCCCCATAAAATCTGCCGCACGCAGAGTGCTTAAAATATAATTTATGCTGTTATCTCTTTTTTCTTTTTCCACAGAAGAAAGACTTATAAAATAAGGAGAATGAACACTTAAAGCAATATCATTTTCTTTTGCGTTCTTTCCAAGCTCTCTTGCAGTTTTTTCTGTTATTTTAACACCTTTACTGCATTGATATTCATAAGCATTAAGCCCTATTTCATTAAGCCATTTTGGCATATCAGTCGATGATTTAAAGCCTCTTGTGTAGAAGTTGTCGGGATTTCCCGCAGGTCCGAATTTAATCATTTTTATATCCTTTCATAATTACTCTTTCCATCATTCTTTTGAACTTAATAAACTTATTCTCTTTGTCGCAAATAGGATTTACAAGAATTGTCGTCATATTCTGTCTGTTTCCGCCCCACACATCTGTAAAAATCTGGTCGCCTACTACAGCTATTTCTCTGTTTTCAAGCTTTAGTTTGGCTATTGCAAGACGAAACGGCTTTGCTGATGGTTTGTTTCCGTCACAGACAAAATCAAGGTCAACTTCCTGTGCAAAGGCTTTTGCTCTCTCATATATATTATTTGAAACTATGCACCCTTTAAAGCCTGCATCCTTGATTTTATTTACAAAAGCTTTTGCTCTGTCATCTGCGTGAGTGTGAGGAACAACAAGAGTGTTGTCTATATCTAAAATAAAGCCTTTTATTCCTTTTTCTTTTAAAAGGTCAAGGTCTATATCTTCTATTTTTTCATATAATAAATCAGGATATAATTTTTTCATCACAGTTCTCCTAAATATGTTTTTTATTATTTTATCATAAATAGTTTTTCTTTGCAACAAGTGAGGTGTTTAAAATAGAAATTCACGGTTATTTTGAAAGCAAACCCACAGAACGGGAAACAAGAAATCTGGATTTTTCTGTATACGGAGAAAAGCTTGCAAACTATCACTTCACAACCCCTGTTGATATGGAAAATACAGAAAAAGAAAACATCGTTCTTTCTTTTTACAGACAGGATTTTTCTCCTTATCTGCCTAAGGATATGCTTAGTTATTACCTTGATGAATTCAACAGTTTTAAAGACAGAATTTTAATTGAATTAAACTTCGCCTGCACAGATATAAACCTTTCAACAGGAAAAAAAGATATTATTTCTCTGAATAAGGCTACTATGAATTCTTTTACATATCAAAGTAAAATTTTTTATTATGACAAAGACGATATTTTTTATTACACCTACGAAAATGACGGTCTTCATATGGTGTGGATTGAAAACACCGAAACACTTTTAAATAAGGCTCGGCTTATTGAGAGGAAAGGCTTTAAGGGTATATTTATACGAGATGTTTCATTGGCACTTGACGGCAATTGGGAGGCACTATACAATATGAAAAAAGACTGATGCTTAGCCGTGTGTTCTCAAGGACACTCGGCAACGAGATTAATTCCTGACGGAATTAAAGATATTACTGCGTAGAGATATTGTGCTACGCACAGAGATATTTCCTTTGGAAGAGAATTAATCTCATATCTCTGCAAAGCAATATCTCTTTTGTGTAACAAAAATATCGTTTGAGCAAATGCGAGAATATCACTAAAATATGCCAACCATTATGGTTGGCATATTTTACTTTGTAATAAAGAAAGTGTCCCTAAGGACACTTCTCATTTGAATCGGTCTTTGTTTGATTACTTAAATTTTCTTTTTCTAGCTGCTTCAGATTTCTTTTTTCTCTTAACGCTTGGCTTTTCGTAGTGTTCTCTCTTTCTTAATTCTGATAAAACACCTGCTTTTGCACACTGACGTTTAAATCTGCGAAGAGCGCTGTCCAAAGATTCATTTTCTTTAATCTTTACTTCTGACATTTATTTCCCCTCCCTCCGCTATATGCATACCAATTTCTTGGTATCTATAACTCTAAAATTGTAACATTTATATATTACACTAATTTCTTCATTATGTCAAGTGCTTTTTTAACAAGTTTCAATTTCTTTTTCAACAACTTTTTTCCCATACAGAAAAGTCGCATACTATTCGCCCTATTTTTCGTTCACAGTTCAATATTTCTTCTGTAATCATATTTACTGCTTCTTCAAAAGCCTGCTTCATATTGCACTCAACATAGCTTATTTTGTCCTGTCTTTCTCCTGTAACAATAAAAACATCTTCTAATAAGCCCATAAGTTCTTCTGCTTTCTTCAAATCAGGGACGAAAAGGGCATCAGGCTTAGAGGGTTGATTTTTAATAATCTCTGCCGTATCTGTGGTGCTTTTGCCTGTATATATATATTTATATTTTTGACCCATATACTTTTGTCTTAATACTTTTTTGAAAACTTTTTCATATTCCCCGTTTTCATCAAAAATACCGACTCTTAGCCGAGTGTTCTAAAGGACACTCGGCTAAGAGATTAATTCCTGACGGAATTAGCGATATTACTGCGTAA
>JAGARF010000111.1 GCA_017622395.1 Clostridia bacterium
ATAATATCCATAATGTTGAGGAAAGAGAATATAAAATCAACAATAGCTTCAAGACGGAGGATATTGCGTCCTTTAATACAACAATAGATAATATCAGAGTTGTGGATATTGATGCAACTTTAACTGCTACAGACCAGATTCAGGGTTTAAGAAGTTACTATGATTTTAAAGACCTTGATGTAGCCATGTATAATATTCAGGGGAAAGAACGAGCTGTTATATTGGGTGTAAGAGAGCTTGATAAAAAAAGAATGGACGGACAGGCATCTTCATATATAAATGATAAGTTCAGGTATACTCATGGCTTTGGTGCTGTTATGGCATCTATTAATTCTGTTACATCTCAAGGTGAGCCTGAATATATAATTAAAGATCTTACACAAACTGAAACACAGGGAATACCCTATATAAAACAACCTCGTGTTTATTTCGGAGAAACAGATAACGAAACTGTAATTGTTAATTCAAAGGTAAGAGAAATAGACTATTCTGAAGGTGATGTTGATTTTGAGTTTGATTATGACGGCAAAGCAGGAATAAGACTTAATTTCATAAACAAGCTTATTCTTTCTCTTAAAACAGGAGATATGAAGCTTTTAGTTTCAAATCAGGTTACATCAGACAGCAGAATGCTTACCAACAGAAACATAATTGAAAGAGTAAAAACTGTTGCACCTTTCCTTGCAATAGACAACGACCCTCATATTGTTATAACTGATGAAGGCAAGCTTGTATGGGTTGTTGATGCATATACTACAACAGATAAGTTCCCATATTCTCAGCCATACGAGGGGGAATTTAACTACATCAGAAATTCAGTTAAAATAACAGTTGATGCTTACGACGGTACAACAAAATTTTATATCATTGATAATTCAGACCCGATTGTTAATGCATATAGCAGTATATATCCTCAGCTTTTTGAAAAAGAAGGGTTGCCTGATGAAATATTTACGAGGACAAAATACCCGGAAAATCTATTCGTAATACAGTCAAAAATGTATCAAAGATATCATACAAGCTCACCTACAATATTCTACAATAAAAGCGATATGTATACTGTTGCAAGTGAGAAATATAACAATGAAATCAAAGAAATGAAACCATATTATAATCTTATGAAACTTGATGAGTTTAATTCAGAAAAAGCAGAAATGATTTTTATGCTTCCTTATACTCTGTACAGCAGAGAAAATATGGTTGCCTGGATTGCTGCAGGAAACTCAAAGGATAATTACGGTAAGCTGGTTTGTTATAAATATCCCAAGAATTATAACATATACGGACCACTGCAGATAGAGAATATGATTGACAATGATTCCGAAATTTCTAAAGAACTCACACTATGGAATTCAGGCGGAAGTACGGTTATAAGAGGAAATATTCTCGTTATTCCTGTTATGGGAAGTATACTTTATATAGAGCCTGTTTATATCAATTCTGAAAATCAGGCATCAATTCATGTTCTTAAAAGAATGATAGCGGTCTTTGGTGATAACATTGCAATGGAGGAAGATTTACAGTCAGCTCTTAAAAAAGTATTTACGAAAGACCTTTCTTCTGTATATAAAGAAGTTGAAACTGAAAATAACGAGGAAAGTCAGCCTGGTAATGTATCTGTTGCAGTTGATGAAACAATAAATGAAATTGCTGAAGCTTATGCAAAAATAGAAACAGCTGCAAAAGATGGAGATTGGGAAGCATTTGGCATCGGAATGAATGAATTAAAAGAGCTTATTGATGAACTTAATCCGGAAACTGAAGAACCAATAGGACAGGAAGAAGAAAATTAAAAAAAGGTATTGACAAAATCAGAATATTAATATATAATCTGTAAAGCAATCAACTTTACAGAATTGAAAATATTGTAGATGGAGTAACAATTTATGGAACGGGAATTATATTTGTCAATTTTATTTGACTATTATCATCCTATGCTTACAGAAAGACAGAGAGAAATTTTCGATTTATATTACAATCAAAATCTTTCCCTGGGCGAAATTGCCGAGGAGCTTGAAATTTCAAGACAGGGTGTCCGTGACAGCCTTATGAAATCAGAAAAAACTATGAAAGAACTTGAAGAAAATCTTCGTATTTCTGAAAAAAACAATGAGATTTCAAATGTGCTTGAAGAACTTGCAAAGGATTTATCATCAATTCCTATGTCCATGATGCAAAAAAAGAGAATTCTTGAAAAATTAAACAGAATTAACGAAATTATATAAGGAGATATAAATGGCATTTGATAGCTTAAGCGAAAAACTTAATGAAGTCTTTAAAAAGCTGAAAAGCCGCGGTAAGGTTTCTGAAGCAGATGTTAAAGATGCTATGCGTATGGTTAAGCTTGCTTTGCTTGAAGCTGATGTTAACTTTAAAGTAGTTAAAGATTTTATCAAAAATGCTACAGAGAAAGCTATAGGCTCTCAGGTTCTTGAAAGCTTAACTCCCGGTCAGCAGGTAATTAAAATTGTAAACGAAGAGCTTATTGCCTTGATGGGCGATAAAGAATATAAACCGCAATTTTCACCTAAAGCACCATCTGTTTATCTTATGATGGGACTTCAGGGTGCAGGTAAAACAACAACCTGTGCAAAGGTTGCGAAATATTTTTCAAAACAAAATAAAAAATCTCTGCTTGTTGCATGTGATGTATACAGACCTGCGGCAATTAAACAGCTTCAGGTAGTTGGCGGTCAGGTTGGTTGTGAAGTGTTTACACTTGACAGTAAAAATCCTGTTGAAATTGCAAGCAAAGCAATTGAATATGCAAAACAAAAGTTTATTGATATTGTTATTATAGATACCGCAGGCAGACTTCATGTCGATGAAGGTCTGATGGATGAACTTCATAACATTAAAGATAAGGTAAACCCTACTGAAAGTTATCTTGTGCTTGACTCTATGACGGGTCAGGATGCGGTAAATGTTGCACAGTCTTTTAACGAACAGATAGGAATTGATGCTACAATTCTTACAAAGCTTGACGGTGATACAAGAGGCGGTGCGGCACTTTCTATAAATGCTGTTGTTGGTAAACCTATCGTTTTTTGCGGTATGGGTGAAAAGCTTGATGATCTTCAACTTTTCTATCCTGACAGAATGGCGTCAAGAATTTTGGGTATGGGCGATGTGCTTACTCTTATCGATAAGGCTCAGGAGGCTTTTGATGAAAAGAAAGCCGCAGAGCTTGAACAGAAAATAAGACAACAAACATTTGATCTAAACGATTTTCTTGAACAGTTTCAGCAAATGAAAAATATGGGACCTTTAGATAAAATTCTTGGTATGATGCCCGGTGTTAACTCTAAGGCTCTTAAAGACATAACAGTTGATGAAAAGAAAATTGCACAGACCGAAGCTATTATAAAATCTATGACAATGAAGGAAAGACAAAAACCGGAGATTATAAATTACAGCAGAAGGCAGCGTATTGCTAAGGGAAGCGGAACAACTCTCACTCAGGTAAATGCTCTTTTAAAGCAGTTTGAGCAGATGCAGAAAATGATGAAACAGTTCTCAAATCCCAAGAAAATGAAAAAGCTTAATAAGTTAAATTTTCCTTTTTAGGAATTTATAAATAATTATTATATATTGGAGGAAGAAAAAATGGCAGTAAAAATCAGATTAAGAAGAATGGGTTCAAAGAAGGCTCCTTTCTACAGAGTTGTTGTAGCAGATTCAAGATACCCAAGAGATGGCAGATTTATTGAAGAAATCGGTACTTACAATCCTTTAACAGATCCTGCAGAAGTTAAAATCGATGCAGAAAAAGCTTCAAAATGGATTGCTAATGGTGCACAGCCAACTGATACAGTTAAAGCAATGCTTAAGAAAATCAACGTAATTAAATAATTCAGGAGAGTAAAATGCAAACATTACTTTTAGGAATAGCTAAACAGCTTGTTAATAATCCTGACGAAGTAAGAGTTGAAGTAGTTGAAAAAGAAAATCTTACAGTTCTTCAGCTTTATGTATCTAAGGATGATATTGGAAAAGTTATAGGAAAAAAAGGTAAGATTGCTCAGGCAATCAGAACTGTAATCAAAGCAGCATCTGTAAATTGCGACAAAAAAGTTGCAGTTGATATAATGTAATTATGGGAAAGATGCTTGCAGTTGGGAAAATTTGTAATACTCACGGTGTAAGAGGAAATATAAAGCTTATACCGTGGACGGATTTTCCTGAGGTGTTTGAAGATATTGATTATATTACAGTCGAAAATATCAGATACGATATTAAGGATGTAAAGTATCAGAAATCAAATATTATACTTAAATTACAGGGGATTGATACTGTTGAAGAGGCAGAAAAACTGCGTGACTTAACAGCTTACTGTGAAGTAACACAGCTTGAAGAGCTTCCTGAAGACACATATTATATAGCTGATTTAATAGGCTGTGAGGTGTA
>JAGARF010000112.1 GCA_017622395.1 Clostridia bacterium
AACTCTGTCCTCGTCCTTTAAGGAAGTTATGCTATCATTACCATACTCTTTTTTACTCAATTCAGTATACCTCTCTTTATATAAGTTGATTTTTTTCGACTGTAGTGTTATAATTTGTATGTAAAGACAAAATTAAACATATTTCTTGTATGTTACTATATATAATAATACTATATTTTGTGCCTGATTGTCAAGTGAGGTGAGTAGAAATGAAAAAATTTTTTAAATACATATTCAGCAAACCGTTAATGAGCTATGCTGCAACTGTGTCATATTACTTTTTAATTTCATTTTTCCCCTTTGTATTTCTTCTAACCAAGTTTACGGCATTGTTTTCTATCACAAGTGATACGGTTATGAATGTGCTGTATTATATATTCCCTGAAAGAACATATGACATACTATACAGCAGTTTACATTCTATCACAGCAACCACAAGTCCCACAACATATATACTCTATATAATTTTTGCTTTGTGGTCATCTTCGATGCTTATAAACTCAATCAGAAATGTATTTAATGAGCCTGACAAAAGCTTATCACCCACAAAACGATTTATAATCAGAAGGGCATTTTCAATGCTTTTTACATTAATTCTCGCACTTTTGATTGTTTTCTCTTTAACTCTTGTTATGTATATAAACATTATAGTAACACTCATTGCAAGAGTTATGTCAATAGGCTATATTTCTACATATGTTTCTCTCTTGCTTTCTGCAGCAGTTGGTATATGCGACTTTATGCTTCTTTATAAATTCATACCGACAAAACCTATTAAATTTATTGAAGCTCTGCCCGGTGCAGTATTTTCAACTGTGTTTTATGGTATAGCATCCTGGCTGTATTCTTTATATATAGGTTACATTGCAGACTATTCAAGATTTTACGGAACTTTTGACAGTATAATTATTTTTGTTGTGTGGCTATACATCTTGTCTCTGATTTTAATTTTAGGCGGATATATAAATAAATATTTAATTAAAAGAAAACGGGAAGCAGAAAATTAATTCTGCTTCCTTTTTTTAATTATATCTTATTATTACATCATTTGTTGAAACATCTTTATTTTCATTAAAGGCAAAATCTTTGTAGTTTTCATAGTTAGTTATAATAACAGGTGTGATGAGGTTGTAATTTTTATTTCTTATAGATTTTGCGTCAAATCTGACAAGTGCATTCCCTTGTTTTACCTTTGCACCCTTCTTAACAAGAACATCAAAATGTTCGCCGCCAAGATTTACGGTATCAAGTCCTATATGAATAAGCACCTCAGCTCCATTTTCGCCCTTTAAACAAATTGCATGTTTTGAATCGGTAATTTCCGTAACCACACCATTTAATGGTGAATGAACCGTATTTTCCTCATCGTCAGGTATTATAGCTATACCCTCACCAAGCATTTTCTTTGAAAAGACTTCGTCCGGAACATTTATAAGCGGAACAGTCTTACCCTTAAACGGTGATTTCAATTCATAAAAAACATCATTTATTGCTATATCTTCGTTGCCATCTCTTATATAATCTTCAAGCTTTGATTTAATTACTGTTACTTTCGGTCCGTATATTACCTGAACACCATTACCTTTAATAACAACGCCAAGTGCACCAGTTGTCTTTAATAAATCTTTATCAACCACATCTGAGTTTTCTACTGTAATTCTTAATCTTGTTGCACAACAGTCTAAATCTCTTATATTTTTCTTTCCGCCAAGTGCTTTTAAGATATCTGCAGATTTGTCTGTAGAATTTTTTTCATTATAATCTTTCCTTGAATAAAGTTTTGTTTCTTCGTTGTCGTCTTCCCTGCCAGGTGTTTTAAGATTAAATTTCTTAATAAGAAAATAGAATAGTGCAAAATATACAGCAAAATACGCAAGACCGACAAGAACAATCCTTATCCAGTTTGTTTTTGCATTTCCCTGAAGTACACCAAAGAGAATAAAATCAATAAGACCGCCTGAAAAAGTGAGGCCTACACCAACATCTAAAATATGCATAAGCATATATGAAAGCCCTGCAAATACGCAGTGAATTATATATAAAAATGGTGCTACAAACAAGAAAGTAAATTCAATAGGCTCTGTTATACCTGTTAAGAAAGATGTTAATGCCGCTGAAATTAAAAGACCTGCAGTTACTTTCTTTTTATCGTTTTTGGCTGTAACATACATTGCAAGTGCAGCACCAGGCAGACCAAACATCATAAACGGAAATTTACCTGTCATAAACCTTGTTGCTTCAACACTGAATTTTGTGACATTATGAGATGCAAGCTCTGCAAAGAAAATGTTTTGTGCACCCTCAATCAACACACCATCAACAAGCTGTGTGCCTCCAACTGCAGTTTGCCAGAAAGGCAAATAAAATACATGGTGAAGGCCAAAAGGAATAAGTGCTCTTTCCATAAAACCATATATCCATGTGCCTGCGTAGTTAGATCTTAAAACAAGGTCGCCTACCGCATAAATCCATCTTTGAACATATGGCCATACGAAGTACATTAAAATACCTACAAAAAGATATACAACTGCAGAAATTATAGGTACAAATCTTGTTCCGCCAAAAAAGGAAAGAACTTGCGGTAATTCGATTTTATAAAATCTGTTATGAAGGGCGGCAACACCAAGACCTACAATTATACCGCCAAACACACCCATCTGCAGTGACTGAATACCAACAACATTTGCTATAGAACCTTCAAGCAAAAAAGATGATGCGTTATTTATGTCAATAAGCTTACTTATCGCAGTATGCATAACTAAAAAAGCAATAACAGATGACAATGCCGCAACCTCTTTTTCTGCTTTTGCCATACCGATAGCTACACCGATTGCAAATATTATAGGCAGGTTGTCAAAAATAACTGAGCCTGTGGCACTTAATACAGACAATAGAGCATACACAGGTGTACCTGGACCCATAACACCCATAAGACCATAAGATTCAAGTGTTGCTACATTGGTAAAGGACCCTCCTATACCAAGCATAAGACCTGCAATAGGCAAAATTGCAATAGGAAGCATAAAGCTTCTTCCAACTCTTTGTAGAACTCCAAAAAATTTATCTTTCATAAAAATTTACCTTTCTGATAATTTTATTAATATTATTATCTTTCTTATTTACTTTATTCAAAAAAGAAAA
>JAGARF010000113.1 GCA_017622395.1 Clostridia bacterium
AGTGTTTGGAAAAACAGGAGCAATAATTGTTGCTGCTCTTGCTTATGCTGCTGCAGCCGGTGTTATTGCAACAACATCTGTTAAGAAAATCAAGAATAAGGATTGGTTTAATCTTGACCACGCAACAGTAGTTTCAACACTTTTGTTGTTCTGTATGGGAGCATTTTATCAGGCACTTTTAGGACTGCAGATATACATTGCAGTAAAACTTATTTTTGACGCATCAAGATTTTTTGTCCCAAAAACATTTACAGTTTCGGAGAAAATCAAGGACCGAAAATATCATGTAATACATTCAGGCGAAGCGGAAACAGTTTCAACTGATGAAATCCGTCAGGGGGATATGCTTGAGCTTTATTCGGGCGAGGTTATTCCGGTTGATGGTATTGTCAAAGCAGGAACAGGAACAGTAAATACTGCAAACATAACAGGGGAAAGCAAGATTGTTTCTGTATCTAAAAAAGATAAGCTTTATGCCGGTTATACATTGCTTACAGGCAATGTAATTATTGAGGTTACAGAAAACAGTAATGAGAGTCTTATGAAAAAGTCCCTTGATATTGTAAACAATGCCTGCAAAACCAATACTCAGGGCGAAAGAATTAAAAACAAAATGTTTAACACTCTTTCTTTCGTACTTCTTGCACTTGGAATTGCGTTTGTTGTTTTTCAGTATATTAAAACAAAGGATTTTGACAGCATAAAATACGGTATTCCTGCAATTATACTTATATCCAGCCTTGACCCTGTAAAAATTGTGGTATCAGATGCATATAAAAGTGCAATATACAGATGTCTGGCAAAAGGAATTGTTGTCAATAAAAAGCAGACGGTAGAAAAAACTCTTAATACAAAGGGTGTATTCTTTGAGCCTGCAGGCGTTTTAACAAGCAGTGAAACTGTTGTTCATCAGGTTTGTCCTTCAGCAGGCATAAGCAACGAGCTTCTCTTAAAGCTTGCCGCATATGGCAGATGCAGAGAAGAAGGCGGTTATTTTAAGGCTATTGCAGAGCACGGTAAAATAAATATAAATTATAATGATATTGTTGATTGGAAATCATATCCCGATGGCGGTGTTGTAGTTAAAGTTAAAAACGATATTGAAATTTTAAGCGGCAGTGCCGACGCACTTAGAAACAGAGAAATCCTAAACTCAATTCAGGATACCAACAATATTTTGTGCGTTGCGGTAAACGGAAACTTTATTGGTTATATTGAATTTGATTTTGAGGTTAAAAAAGACATAAGACAATGTGTTGACAGCTTAAGATTTGCAGGAATTAAAAATATTGCAATGGTAACAAAAGAGGTTAACGAATACATAAATGATATAGCCGTAAAAGGCGGTATTGAAAAAATATACAATCTTGAAAACACTGCGCAGATAAACGAGATTAAGAGAACTGTTGCAGATGGGTCTGTGCTTTTCGCATCAAGAAAAACAGAAGAAACAGATGGCTTTAATCTATTCAAATATGGTGATTTTGATGGTGTGTGCGAGGGCTATATTTTGTCTGATAACCTTTCTGCACCTGTTAACTATGTTAACATTATGAAGGACTGTAAGGTGGTTATGACATATAATTTCGTAATAGGCATTATTATGCAGATTATAGTTATGTTAATGGCATATAATCTTACCCATTCGATATGGCTTATGATATTTATTATGATAGGTATGAAAAAACTGCAGAAAATCAACTGCATAAACTTGATAAACAAGATTTGAGAGGTCTTATATGAAAATAAAAGAAGGATTTATAACAAAAAAAGTTGCAGGAGATGTAATAGTTATCCCTGCCGAGCAGGCTCTTGTTGATTTCAAGGCAATTATAACATTAAATGAAACAGGGGCATATCTCTGGGAGCTTTTAAAAGAAGATATTTCAAAAGAAAAGCTTCTTGAAAATATGCTTAAAGAATATGATGCTGACGAAAAAATTCTTTCTGCGGATATTGATGAATTTTTATCTGTTCTTGAAGAAAAAGGATTGCTTG
>JAGARF010000114.1 GCA_017622395.1 Clostridia bacterium
AATGCAGAAGAAATCAAAGCTGAAACTCTTGCAGATGTACTTGAAGCAGGTATGGGCGGATATACAAAAGAGTGGAGCATTAACGGCAAGAACCTTACACTTGGTGTTGAAAGACTGTAATATTTGCCCATACTTGGGATAAAATATAGCATTATAAGAAAAGGAGAATTCAAAATGAAAGTAACAAAAGATACAATTATTATGGATGTGTTAAAAATGGACGAAGGAACTGCAGCATTTTTCCTTGCAATCGGTATGCATTGCCTTGGCTGTCCGTCAGCAAGCGGTGAATCAATCGGTGAAGCTGCTATGGTTCACGGTGTTGATGCAGACGCACTTGTTGAGAGAATTAACACATATCTTGAATCAGTAGGTAAATAATGCTGAAAATCGGCAGTTTAATCCTTGAAAGTAATGTAATCCTCGGCCCTATGGCCGGGGTTACAGACCTTCCGTTTCGCCTTGTTTGCAAAGATTTTGGGTGCGGTATGGTGTGCAGTGAAATGATATCATCAAGAGCACTTCATTATGAGGACAGGAAAACCTACAAGCTCCTTGAAACTGATGAAAAGGAATCACCATTATCAGTACAGATTTTCGGCTCGGAGCCGGAGCTTATGGCACAGGCGGCTGAAAAAATAGAGAGTATGAATATTGCCTCTGTAATAGACATTAATATGGGTTGCCCTGCACCTAAAATTGTTAATAATAATGACGGCTCTGCTTTGATGAAAGACATTAAGCTTTCAGAAAAAATTATAACAGCAGTAAGAAATGCTACAAAGCTTCCTGTTACAGTAAAATTCAGAAAAGGCTGGGAAGTTTCAAGTGAAAATTATCTCGATTTTGGTATTATGTGTGAGGCAAGCGGAGCAGACGCAGTAACACTCCACGGCAGAACAAGAACACAGTACTATTCAGGTAAAGCGGATTGGGAGGCAATTAAAAAGCTTAAAGATAAGCTTTCAATTCCTGTTATCGGCAACGGTGATATTTTCAAATTTGAAGATATTCAGACAATGATAGATAAAACAGGAGTTGACGGTGTTATGATTGCAAGAGGCTCTCTTGGAAATCCATTTATTTTTTCAGGTATAACACCTGACAGAAAAACTCTTATAACAACTGCCCTTAAACATCTTGAGCTTATGGTAAATGTGAAAGGTGAGCATATAGGTATGCTTGAGGCAAGAAAGCATATGGCATGGTATGTTAAAGGGATGCATGGTGCGGCAAGGATTAAGGATTTGATTAATTCAATATCTGAGTACGATAAAATGAAAAATCTGATGACAAGTCTTTTGGAGGAAAAATATGAGTATTAAATACAAAAGAGTTATATTAAAAATCAGCGGTGAAGCTTTGGCAGGAGAGAACGGTTTTGGTCTTAATTTCCCAACAATTGATTCAATATGCGAACAGGTTAAAAAATGTGTTAAGCTTGGTGCAGAGGTTGCAATTGTTGTTGGCGGAGGAAACTTCTGGAGAGGAAGAAGCGGAGAGGGAATGGACAGAACAAGAGCAGACCATATGGGTATGCTTGCAACTGTTATTAATTCTTTGGCACTTGCAGATTCTCTGGAAAGTAAAGATGTACCTACAAGAGTACAGACTGCTATCGAAATGAGACAGATTGCAGAGCCATACATAAGAGGCAAGGCTGTAAGACATCTTGAAAAGGGAAGAGTTGTAATCTTTGCCTGCGGTTCAGGTAATCCGTTCTTCTCAACAGATACAGCGGCGGCATTAAGAGCTGCTGAAATTGATGCAGATGTTATTCTTCTTGCAAAGAAGGTAGATGCTGTTTATGACAGTGACCCAAATGTTAATCCAAATGCTGTTAAGTATGACGAGCTTGAATTTATGAGAGTTTTAAATGAAAGACTTGGAGTTATGGATTCAACTGCTGCATCACTTTGTATGGATAACGATATACCAATCCTTGTTTTCGGTCTTGACCATCCTGAAAATATTGTTAAGGCACTTCAGGGCGAAAATTTGGGAACGGTAATTCATAATTAATAAGAAAGGGAGATATAATATGAAAGAACAGTATAAACAGATTCAGGAAAAAATGGACAAAAGCATAAATGCAATGCTTAATGAATTTGCAGCTATAAGAGCAGGCAGAGCAAATCCTGCACTTTTAGACAAAATCACAGTAGATTACTATGGTGCGGCAACTCCTGTACCACAGGTAGGAACAATTTCTGTTCCTGAGGCAAGAACAATAGTTATTCAGCCTTGGGACGCATCTATTATTAAGGAAATTGAAAAAGCAATCTTAGCTTCTGATTTAGGATTAACACCTAACAACGATGGTAAGGTTATAAGACTTAATTTCCCACCTCTTACAGAAGAAAGAAGAAAAGAAATTGTTAAACAGGTTAAGAAAATCTGTGAAGACACAAAGGTTTCAATCAGAAACATCAGAAGAGATGCAATGGAAAACTTCAAAAAAGCACTCAAAAACAAAGAAATTACTGAAGACGATATGAAGGCAGCAGAAAAAGATATTCAGGATCTCACAGATAAATCTGTTGCAGAAGTAGATAAGCTCACAAAGAAGAAAGAGGATGAAATCCTTGAAGTATGAGCTTGATATGAATAATATTCCAGAGCATATCGGCATAATTATGGA
>JAGARF010000115.1 GCA_017622395.1 Clostridia bacterium
CAGATGAAATAGAAAGACTTAAAGAACTTCAGCAAAAGGTAGAAGAAATGTATATAAACCAAGAAAAAGCCCAATAGGGCTTTTTTTAATGAATAATGAATGATGAATATTGAATAATGAAAAATTAAGGAACAAACGCTTTGCGTTTGAATTAAATAAAATCGCTTTGCGATTTTTGACCAAAATTATTCTTTATTCATTTAAAACATTCTTGTTGAAAGGTATCTATCCCCTGTGTCGGGAAGAAGGACAACTATATTTTTGCCGTGGTTTTCTTCTCTTTTTGCAAGCTCTATTGCACCACATAGTGCCGCTCCTGCGGATATTCCAACTAAAAGTCCTTCCTTTGTTCCCATAAGTCTGCCAAGGCTTATGGCATCATCATTTGAAACAGTTAATATTTCGTCAATAACAGAAGTGTCAAGAATTTCAGGCTTAAAGCCTGCTCCTATTCCCTGAATTTCGTGTGCACCGCTTTCGCCTTTTGTTAAAAACGGTGAGGACAACGGCTCAACACCTACTACTTTAACATCTTTTTTTGATTTTAAATACTTGCCTGTACCTGTAATTGTTCCTCCTGTTCCTATTCCTGCAACAAAAATATCGATTTCTCCGTCGGTGTCCTCATAGATTTCAGGACCTGTGGTTTCAAAATGTGCATTTGGGTTTGCCGGGTTTACAAACTGACCTGCTATAATGCTGTTTTCTATCTCCTTTGCAAGCTCCTCTGCCTTTTGAATAGCACCGCTCATTCCCTTTTTTCCATCTGTTAAAACAAGGTCTGCTCCGTATGCAGTCATAAGTTTTTGCCTTTCAACAGACATTGAATCAGGCATAACAATTATAACCTTTAAGCCTCTTGCTGCACCTACCGATGCAAGTCCTATTCCTGTATTTCCGCTTGTAGGCTCTATTATTACGGTATTTTCTTTTATAAGTCCTTTTCTCATAGCATCGTCAAGCATTGCCTTTGCAACTCTGTCTTTAACCGAGCCTGCCGGATTAAAGCCTTCTGCCTTTGCGATTATTCTTGCTTTCAAATTAAAATGCTTTTCTATATTTTTAAGTCTTACAAGAGGAGTTTTTCCTATCAGCTCCTCTGCCGAATTATATATTTTCATACTTATGCTCCTTTCACTTCCTTATTATATCACCTATGTCAATGGAGTTTTCTTCTAACTTTATTTAAGTGCCGTTCAAAATTACCGCTTGATATAAATTCTGCCAATATATATTGGTCGAGAACAGGTACAGAGCAGGAAAATTTTCCCACGGTTTCATTATATTTTTCCATAAGCTGAGGAGGCAGTATCATATATCCCATTCTCATTGAGGAGGAAAGACTTTTTGAAAAGGTGTTTATATAAACAACCCTGTCTTTTCTGTCCATTGAATAAAGGGACTCTATGGGCTGACCGGGTATAAAAAACTCGCTGTTGAAATCGTCTTCTACTATATATTTTGTGTCCCCTGCCCACTTTAAATATTCGTATCTCTTAAGTGCAGAGGTTGTAACACCGCTGGGATAGCTTTTAAAAGGAGTAACATGGAGAACATCAACCTTTTCATCGAGTTTTTTTATGCCGTCTTTACCCATTTCAAGCTTTATTATTTCAACAGTTTCACTTAAATATACAGCCTCTATCTGCTCATATGATGGGTTTTCAATGCCGAAAATCTTATCCCTGCCCAAAATTTTTACAACTGTTTCGTAAAGCTGTTCCGACCCTGAGCCTATTATTATTCTTTCAGGCTCCGCTCTCATACCCCTGTATCTTAAAAGATAATCGGATATTGCATTTCTTAAAACTGCACAACCCTTGTTTGGCGATTTAACAAAAAGCTGATGGCCTCTTTCTGAAATAACCTTCCTTACGGTCTTAAACCATAAAGAATACTCAAAATCCCCCTTTTCTGCTAAATCTATGTTCTCATCAAGTCTTGCAATTTCCTTTTGGGGCAGTTTCACATTAAAAGGAAGGTCAAGCTCTGCAACAAAATATCCGCTCCGCTCCTTAGGTATGATATACCCCTCTTCACACAGCATACTGTATGCCTTTTCAACAGTTATAACACTTGTGCCTGTTTTATCTGCCGTAATTCTTTTCGATGGTAGCTTTTCTCCCGATTTGTATTCCCCTGACAGTATTTTTAATTTTATTTCCTGATAAACACTTAAATATTTTTTCATCTGGTTATATAAAATTCTCCCATTCTGATTATTTACTTATTATCAGTTTGTATTATAATACATTATAAAGAAAATGTAAAGAGGTGCTTTAAATGTATAAAAGATTACTTACAATTCAGGATATATCGTGTGTGGGACAGTGCTCTTTAACTGTTGCACTTCCTGTTATTTCTGCCTGCGGAATTGAAACAAGCGTACTTCCGTCTGCAGTTTTATCAACTCACACAGCAGGCTTTTCAGGCTATACCTTTACTGATTTAACAGAGGATATGCCCGCTATCTCAAAACATTGGGAAAAAGAAAACATTAAGTTTGACGCAATTTATACAGGCTACCTTGGCTCTAAAAAACAGATAGAGTATGTAAAGGCAATTTTCAAAGCAAACGGCAAAGAAAACTGTATTAAAATTGTAGACCCTGCTATGGCAGATAACGGCAATTTATACCCGGGCTTTGATATGGCTTTTGTTGAAGAAATGAAAAGCCTTTGCGTTGATGCCGACTTCGTTGTGCCAAACCTTACAGAAGCGTGTTTTTTAACAGGTGTTGAATACAAAACCACATACGATAAAGAATACATAGACTTGATTATCAAAAAGCTTAAAGAGCTAGGCTGTAAAAACATAATTTTCACAGGTGTTTCTTACAGAGAGGGAAAAACAGGTATCGCAGTTGTTGAAGGGGACAGCCATCTTTATTACGAACACGATTTCCTTCCAAACAGCTGTCACGGAACAGGAGATATTTACGCATCAGCCTTTGCAGGTGCATTAACAAACGGAAAATCTGCATATGATGCAGCAAAAATCGCAGCAGACTACTGCGTTGAGTGCATAAAAGCAACTGCCGAAGAAGAAAACCATTGGTACGGTGCAAAATTCGAGCCTGTCCTTGGAAAGTTAATAAAAATGCTGAACGATTAATCGTTCAGCATTTTTTTATTTAAAGTAAGCAAATAAAATTAATATTATACCAAGTGCAATTCTGTACCAGCCAAATACTTTGAAATCGTGCTTTCTTACAAATCCCACAAGAAATTTGATTGCAAGAAGCGATACAATAAACGATGTTATTATTCCCACAATCAAAACTGTTATTTCATTTGGTGCAAGAACCGCCTCTGCTTTTAATACAAACTTTGCTGTTTTAAGAAGACTTGCTCCGAACATTACAGGAATTGCAAGGAAGAAGGAATATTCTGCCGCAATATCTCTTGATGTTCCCATAATCATTGCACCAAGAATGGTTGAGCCTGAACGGGAGGTTCCGGGAATTAATGACAAGGTCTGAAATGCACCTATTGCCAGAGCTTTTTTATATGTAAGATGCTTAAAGCTTTTTGTGGTAAACTTTCTGTTTTTGTTGTACTTTTCCACGATTATGAACAAAATACCATATAAAATAAGTGTTATGGAAACGGTTGTATAGTTATATAAATGTGCGTCCATCCAGTCATCTAAAAGAAAACCAAGCACCGCCGCAGGAATAACACCCACTACAACCTTTCCCCATATATCCCAGGTTGCAATTTTCTGTGTTTTGCTTTTCTTTGGAGAAAAGGGGTTAAGCTTATTAAAATAAAGGAATATTACCGCAAGAATTGCTCCAAGCTGTATTACAACCAAAAACATTTCCCAAAAGCTTTCCGAAACATTAAGCTTTAAAAAGTCTTCCGCAATAATAAGATGTCCCGTACTGCTTACAGGAAGCCATTCTGTTATTCCCTCAATAATACCAAGTATAATAGTCTTTAAAATTTCCATAATTACCTCTCATTCAATATATATGCTTATTATACCAAAGAATACCTATCTTGTA
>JAGARF010000116.1 GCA_017622395.1 Clostridia bacterium
AGAAAAGGCAGAAACGAAAGTTTCTGCCTTTTCTTTATTCAACGGAGATTACTGTGTAACCCTAACTTGTGACAGTTTCAGTTAAGACTGCGTTGTCTATGTCTGCGTTTAAGGTAACGATTGCTGTGCCGTCTTTATGGCTTGTTACTGCCTCGCTGACCTGCGGAAGATTTTCAAGGGCAGTTTTTACTCTGCCTTCGCAATGAGGACACATCATTCCCTCAATTTTCATTGTTTTTTTCATAGTTTTCTTCTCCTTTTTAAGTTTAATAAGATTGAGTCTTAAGGCGTTCGTCACAACACAAAAGCTTGAAAGGCTCATAGCCGCCGCACCGAGCATTGGACTTAATTTTATTCCAAATGGAATTAAAAGTCCTGCTGCAACGGGAATTCCCACAGTGTTGTAGAAAAATGCCCAGAATAAATTTTCTTTTATATTCTTCAAAACGGATTTGCTTAATTTTATTGCAGATACTGCATCGGAAAGCTTGCTGTTCATTAAAACAACATCTGCCGCATCTATGGCAACATCTGTTCCTGCACCGATTGCTATTCCTGTGTCTGCGGTTGTGAGGGCGGGGGCATCGTTTATGCCGTCACCAACCATCATAACAAAGCCTTTTTTCTTTAACTCATTTACAACAGATGCTTTACCATCGGGCATAACCTGTGCAACGACCTTGTCAACTCCCACAGTCTTGCCGATTGCTTCGGCAGTTTTTTGATTGTCTCCTGTAAGCATTACAACTTCTATTCCCATTTCTTTCAATTGAGAAATGGCATCAATGCTGTCCTCTTTAACAACATCTGCAACTGCAATTACACCAAGAATTTTGCCATCTTCTGCGAAAAAAAGAGGTGTTTTGCCTTGCTGAGCAAGAGCTGTTGCAGTTTTTTCTATTTCTGTGTCTGACTTTGCTTTTTCTTTTATAAAATCATATTTGCCTGCATAAACTTCTTTGCCGTTAATTGTTGCAGAAAGTCCGTTCCCTGCAAGGGAAACAAAGTTTTCTGTTTCATATAGCTCGATACTGTTATTTGTGCCATAGTGTACTATTGCTTTTGCAAGAGGATGCTCACTTTTCTTTTCTATGGAATAGGCAACAGAAAGAAGTTTTTCTTTATCCTCTGCAATAATGTCTGTAACCCTTGGCTCACCTTTTGTTATTGTGCCTGTTTTGTCAAGAACAACAATTTTTGTTTTGCCTGTCTGTTCCAGAGAGGTTGCATTCTTAAACAGAATGTTGTTTCTTGCACCAACACCATTACCAACCATAATTGCAACAGGTGTTGCAAGACCAAGCGCACAGGGACAGCTTATAACAAGCACCGAAATACCCCTTTGAAGTGAAAAGCCGAATTCTTCACCTATCGCAAGCCAGACTGCAATGGTGATAAAGGCAATTACTATAACAACAGGTACAAAAATTCCTGAAATTTTATCCGCTATCTTTGCAATGGGAGCTTTGCTTGCTGCCGCATCGCTAACCATCTTGATTATTTTGGAAAGGGTGGTATCCTCGCCAACCTTTGTAGCTTCACATTTAAGGAATCCCGAAAGGTTTATTGTACCTGTATATACTTCAGCACCATCCGATTTGTCAACAGGAATACTCTCCCCGGTAAGTGCAGTTTCGTTAACAGCACTTGAGCCTTCAATGATTATACCGTCAACAGGAATACTTTCGCCGGGCTTTACAATGAATATATCACCTTTTTTAACTGCTGATGCAGGAACAAAAAGCTCTTTACCCTCTCTTATAACCGTTGCCATCTTGGGTGCAAGGTTTATAAGCTCTTTAAGTGCGTTTGTGGTTTTACCTTTTGAGTAGCTTTCAAGAAGCTTACCAACTGTTATAAGCGTAACAATCATAGCTGACGACTCGAAATAAAATTCGTGCATATATGCGTGAACATCTTTTGTCATTAAAAATAAAATGTATGTGCTGTATATAAATGATGCTCCGCTGCCAAGTGCAACTAATGCGTCCATATTGGGAGATTTGTTTATTATGCTTTTAAAACCGTTGACAAAAAATCTGCTGTTTATAATCATCACAATTGCTGAAAGCAAAAGCTGAACAAGTCCAAGAGCAATGTGGTTACCCTCAAAAAATCTGGGTACAGGCAAAGAAAACATTGTATGTCCCATAGACACATACATAAGAGGAATTAAAAGTATAACTGATGCAATAAGTCTGCTTTTTAGCATAGAAAAATCTTTGTTATCCTCTTTTTCAGGGGCTTGGCTTTGTCCTTCTGCAGATGCTCCGTACCCTGCATTAACTACAGCAGAAATAACAGCCTCATCAGTAAAAGTGCCATCAACTGTCATAGAATTTGTAAGCAGACTTACAGAAACTTCAGTAACTCCCTCTACCTTCGAAACAGCCTTTTCCACATGAGAACTGCAGGCACTGCAGGTCATACCCGTAACTTCAAATTTCTTTATTTCAACCACCTCCATCGGTTAATCGTAACTAACCTTAGTTTACCACAAGCCCCACTTTTTTGCAATAATAATTTGTGCTTGTATTTCCACGAATATTGTGCTATAATGAGAAAAGAGTAAAACAGAGCAAGGGGAAATAATATGGTTACTGATCTTATCAAACAAGATATAGTCATCATAGAAGCTACAGAGAACGAAACTAAATATAAAGTAAAAGAAGTCGCTTTTGATAAAAAGACGGGATATGAAATCCTTAAAAGAGCTTTTGATATCGTAGCGTCTTTTTGTGCTATCTTAATATGCTTTATACCTATGATTTTTATTGCGATAGCTATAGTCTTAGACTCAGAGGGTGGAGCTGTTTACAGTCAGGAACGACTTGGCAAAAACGGCAAACCTTTTATGCTTTATAAGTTCAGAACAATGCGTATTGATGCTGAAAAGAACGGTGCACAATGGGCAACTGCAAATGATGACAGATGTACAAAAGTAGGAACATTTTTAAGAAAAACAAGATTGGACGAGCTTATGCAGCTTATAAACATTTTTAA
>JAGARF010000117.1 GCA_017622395.1 Clostridia bacterium
AATGATATGGAAAAAACTATTAAGCTTTTTTCAGACACTCTTGCAACAGGACAAAAACAGGTCGGCAATGTGCAAAGCGAAAGACTTTCAGAGCTTTCAGCACAGCTTTCTAAAAACCAGGAAACATTACATAAAACATTGACAGAAATGCTTAAAAGTTATGATGAAAGACTTGTTACTATCACCAAGCACAATGATGAACAACTTGAAAAAATTAGAAATACAATGGAAGTTAAAATAAAATCACTTCAAGATGACAATAACAAAAAGCTTGATGAAATGAGAGGGATTGTTGATACAAAACTTCAGGAAACCTTAAACGAAAGAATATCAAAATCCTTCAGCATAGTATCTGACAGACTTGAACAAGTATATAAAGGACTTGGAGAAATGCAGAGCCTCGCAGCAGGCGTTGGTGATTTAAAAAGAACACTTACAAATGTAAAGACAAGAGGTATTTTAGGTGAGGTTCAGCTTGGAAATATACTGTCAGATATTTTAGCTGATGACCAATATGATGTTAATGTAGGAGTAAACCCGGAGAGCAGTGCAGTTGTTGAATTTGCAGTTAAGCTTCCCGGTGGAAATGGTGAAAAAATATATTTACCTATAGATGCAAAATTCCCTTTAGATGCATATAATGCACTTCTTGCTGCACAGGATACGGGCGAAGCAAACTCAATTGCGGCTGCAGGCAGAGAATTTGAGAGCCGTATTAAAAAATCTGCGAAAGATATATCAACAAAATATATATGTCCGCCGTATACTACAGATTTTGCATTAATGTTTTTGCCTACTGAAAGTATATATTCAGAAGCACTAAGAAGAGGGCTTGCAGAGTATACGCAAAACACATTGAATGTGGTAATTGTTGGACCGACTAATATGGCAGCCCTGCTCAACAGTTTGAGAATGGGATTTAAAACTCTTGCTATACAGAAGAAATCGGGAGAAGTATGGAATGTTCTTGGAGCGGTTAAAACAGAATTCGGTAAATTTGCTGATGCACTTGAAAAAGCACAGAGTAAGATTGAGGGTGCCGGTGAAGAACTTAATAAACTTGTAGGAACAAGAACAAGAATGATGATGAAAAAGCTTGAGTCAGTCACAGAGCTTACTGATACAGAATCAGAAAAAATACTTGCAGGTTCGGAGGATGAAAATGAAACTGTTTGAAGAATTAATTCATAGTGATTATAAATACAAAGGCAAAATTATCAATCTGAGAGAAGATGATGTTAAACTTCCTGATGGTCAGCCTGCAAAGAGAGAGGTTATTGAGCATCCGGGCGGTGTATCAATTCTTGCTATTACTGACGATAACAAAATTCTTATGGTTGAACAGTTCAGAGCCGGACCGAGAGTTGTTACACTTGAAGTTCCTGCAGGCAAACTTGAATACGGGGAAGATCCAAAACTTTGCGGTCTTAGAGAATTAACAGAAGAAACAGGCTATAAAGCAGGTACTTTTGAGTTAATTGGTTCATTTTATCTTACACCCGGCTACACAAATGAACTTATTTATATTTATGTTGCAAGAGGCTTAACATATGACAAGGTTAACCCTGATGATGACGAATTCTTAAATATAAAAGCATATGACTATGATAAATTATTGCAAATGGTGAAAAATAAC
>JAGARF010000118.1 GCA_017622395.1 Clostridia bacterium
AAGTAAGCTCAAAGAAGAAGGAAAAATAAAATACTTCGGAGGAAAACAACAGCTTATAGCTGAGGGAGCTTTTGATGATGCAGATGCTGTAATGATGGTTCACGCACAGCCTGATACTCCCGATGCAAAGGTGTTTGTTCACGCAACAAGTCTTGGGTTTGTGCATAAAACGGTAACTTTTAAGGGTAAATCAGTTCATGCTGCATCACCTTTCGATGGTGTAAATGCACTTAATGCTGCATCTTTAGCACTTCTTGGTATGCACGCAAACAGAGAAACCTATAGAGATGAAGATAAAGTAAGAGTTCATTTCATAGTAACTAAAGGCGGAGTTGTTTCAAATGCAGTACCTGATGAAGTTGTTATTGACGGTCAGGTAAGAGCAAAAAACATTCCTGCTATGAAAAAAGCGGATGCAAATACCAACAGAGCAATTAGCGGTGCGGCAATGATGGTTGGTGCTGAAGCAGAAATAAATACGGTTATGGGCTATCAGCCTTTTAATCAGGATTATAACTTTGGAGAACTTTTTAAAGAGGTTTCGGCTGAATTTATAGGAGCTGAAAACATAAGAGATGATGTTGATATGACAGGCTCAAGTGATGTAGGAGATTTAAGTCATCTTATTCCTACAATCCAACCTATGGTCGGAGGCTTTTCAGGTCAGCTTCACAGCAAGGATTTTAAAGCGGCAGATGAATATACTGCATATGTTCTGCCTGCAAAAATTATGGCGGTAACTGCAATCAGGCTTCTTGCGGATGATTGCAGATTAGGAAAAGATATAAAAAATAAATTTAAACCAACAATGACAAAGCAAGAGTATCTTAAATTATTGGAAGGAGAATAATTACTATGTGGACAGAAGAAAAATTAAACGAACTTTTGACAACACCGTCACAGGCACTTATAGAAGATATGAAGAAAATCAAAGGTGATATCTTAGTTTTAGGTGCAGGCGGAAAAATGGGCTATACACTTTGTGTTTTAGCAAAAAATGCAATCAAGGCTGCAGGTGTTGAAAAAAGAGTTATTGCAGTTTCAAGATTTTCAGACGAGTATGCAGTTAACTACTTAAAGAGCGAAGGAATTGAAATTATTCCTTGCGACCTTTTGAATTTAGAGCAGCTTAATGCTCTTCCTGAAGTAGAAAATGTAATTTATATGGCAGGAAGAAAATTTGGTACAGATGGGGAAGAATGGAAAACATGGTCACTTAACTCAACACTTCCTGCATTTGTTGCAGAAAAATTCAAAAAATCAAGAATTGTTGTGTTCTCATCAGGTAACATTTATCCAATAGTACCACTTTCATCAGGCGGATGCACAGAAAAAGATAAGGTTGGTCCTATCGGTGAGTACCCAATGAGTGTTCTTGCAAGAGAAAGAGCCTTTGAATACGCTGCAAATACATATGGCACAAAAATCTTTATGTATAGACTTAATTTTGCTGTAGATTTGAGATACGGCGTTTTATACGATATGGCAAATAACATTGTAAATGGTAATCCTATCAGAGTTGAAACACCATGCTTAAACTGCATCTGGCAGGGAAGTGCAAATGAATACGCATTAAGAGGAATTCTTCTTGCAGATTCACCTGTTTACACACTTAATATAACAGGTCCTGAAATTCTTTCAATTAAAAAGACAGCTAAACAGCTTGGTGAATATCTTGGTAAAGAGCCAATCTTTGAGGGCGAAGAAGGAAACGATGCTTACCTCAACGATGCAAGTAAATGTATGGAAGTATTCGGTTATCCGTCAGTTACAGCAAATGAGCTTATCAGATGGCAGGCAGAATGGATTTTAGACGGCGGCAGAGGTCTTGGAAAGCCAACTCACTTTGAAGAAAGAAAGGGGTCATATTAATGGACAGACATTTAAAAGCACTTGAAATCCTTAAAAAAGGTACAGTTATTCCTGCAACACCGCTTGCACTTGATGAAAACAGACAGTTTGACGAAGCAGGACAAAGACTTTTAATGAAATATTATTTAGACTGCGGAGTTGGCGGTATTGCAACAGCAGTACACACAACACAGTTTGAAATCAGAAAGCCGGAATTCAATCTTTTTGAAACAATTTTAAAGATTGTTAAAGACGAGATTGATATGTATGAAGAAAAAACAGGAAAGGTTATCGTAAGAGTAGCAGGTGTTTGCGGACCTATCGAACAGGCAGTTGAAGAAGCAAAGCTTGCGAAATCACTTGGCTATGATGCAGTTTTATTAAGCCCTGGCGGACTTAATGACAGACCTGAAGAATACTTAATCGAGAGAACAATAGCAGTTGCAAAAGAAATGCCTGTAATTGGTTTCTATCTTCAGGAAAAATGCGGCGGCAGACCATTTACATATAATTATTGGCAACAAGTTGCAGAGGTTGAAAATGTTGTTGCAATCAAATGTGCATCATTTAACAGATATCAGACTCTTGATGTTGTAAGAGCTGTATCATTCTCAAGCAGAAAAGACGACATTACACTTTATACAGGTAATGACGACAACATTGTAATTGACCTTTTAACAAACTATGAATTTACAGCAGAAAACGATGAAAAGATTAAAAATGGTTTCTGCGGCGGACTTCTCGGTCATTGGACACTTTGGACAAAGAAGGTTGTTGAAATGTTTGAAATGCTTATGGAGGCTAAGAAACAGGATAAGATAGATGCATCACTTCTTACCCTTGCAGCACAGGTAACAGATTCAAATGCAGCATTCTTTGACCCGGCACACGGATTTGAAGGTTGTATTCCAGGTGTTCACGAAACATTAAGAAGACAGGGTCTTATGAAAGGCATCTGGTGCCTTAATCCTGATGAGGTTATGTCTGAAGGTCAGGCAGAGG
>JAGARF010000119.1 GCA_017622395.1 Clostridia bacterium
CCGTATCTTCTTACTTTATGATTTTCATAGTATTCATATGGAAGTGCATAAAGGTATGATGATGCAGGCATTGTCTGGTGGAATGCTGTATCAAATACTGCTACCTGAGGAACATTTGGCATTGCCTTTTCACAAGCCGCAATACCTGTAAGGTTTGGTGGGTTGTGGAGCGGAGCAAGCTCAATACATTCTTCAAGAGCCTTTTTAACTGCTTCTGTAATTATAACAGAACCGCTGAATGCTTCGCCGCCGTGAACAACTCTGTGTCCTACTGCTGTAATTTCGCTCATATCAGCGATTACACCGTGTCCTTTGTCAACAAGAGCTGCAATAACTGCATTGATTGCATCGCTGTGGTCTTTCATTTCGATTTCGATAGGATATTTTTCACCGCCTGCCTGATGTGTTAAAAGTGAACCTTCGATACCAATTCTTTCGCAAAGACCTTTTGCCATAACCTCATTCTTGTCCATATCAATAAGCTGATATTTAAGTGATGAGCTACCTGCGTTTATAACTAAAACTTTCATTTTTCTCTTCCTTTCAAATATTATTTATTACCCTGTGCCTGAACAGCTGTGATTGCAACAACACCAACGATATCGTCTGCACTGCAACCTCTTGAAAGGTCATTAATAGGCATTGCAATACCCTGTGTTACAGGACCGTATGCTTCAGCCTTTGCAAGTCTCTGAACAAGCTTATAACCGATATTACCTACATCAAGGTCAGGAAATACAAGAACATTTGCTTTACCTGCAACCTGTGAGTCAGGAGCCTTAGATGAGCCTACGCTTGGAACGATTGCAGCATCAAGCTGAAGTTCGCCGTCAACCTTAAGGTTTGGATTAGCTTCTTTGCAAATTCTTGTTGCTTCAACAACCTTGTCAACATCTGCGTGTTTTGCTGAGCCTTTTGTTGAATGTGAAAGCATTGCAACTATAGCTTCTTCTTCAGCTAAAAGCTCAAATGATTCTGCAGAGCAAGCAGCGATTGCTGCAAGCTTTTCAGGATCAGGATTTTGTTCAAGTCCGCTGTCTGCAAAAATAAATGTGCCATTTGCACCATATTCGCAGTTTGGAACTACCATTACGAAGAATGCTGAAACAAGCTTAACTCCTGGTTTTGTTTTGATAATCTGAAGTGATGGTCTTAAAGTGTTTGCTGTTGAATGGCAAGCACCTGAAACAACACCGTCTGCGTCGCCTGCTTTAACCATAAGACAAGCATAGTACATATAATCTTCAAGCATAGTTTTCTTAGCTTCTTCATATGTAAGACCCTTAGCTTTTCTGAGTTCTACGAAAAGATTTGCATATTCTTCTGTCTTTTCGTATGTATATGGGTCAATAATTGTAGCCTTTGAAATATCAAGACCTTTGCTGTTTTCCTCAATCTCAGCAGGTGTACCGATAATGATAAGGTCAGCAATATCCTCTTTTAAAATTTTTTCTGCTGCTTCAAAGGTTCTTCTGTCCATTGATTCAGGAAGAACAACTGTTTTCTTGTCAGCCTTTGCTCTTTCTTTGATACGATCTAAAAATGCACTCATTTTTCAACATCCTTCCAATATTTATTCATAATTATTTATATTATAAAACAAATTTATTAAAATTTCAATAGTATTTTGTTTCTTTTTGTGTTATACTGTTAAAAAAGGAGTGAGATGTGTGAAAATTCTGGGAATAATAGCAGAATACAACCCCTTCCACAACGGTCATAAATATCAGCTTGAAAAAGCGAAGGAGCTTGTAAAACCCGACATTACCATAGTTGCTATGAGCGGAAGCTTTGTTCAAAGGGGCGAACCTGCAATTTTCGACAAGTGGACAAGAGCCGGATGGGCACTCGATATGGGTGCAGATTTTGTTATTGAAATTCCCGTAAGTTTTTCTATGGCATCAGCCGAAAGATTTGCATATGGGGGTGTTTACCTTTTAAATCAGCTTGGGATAACGCATCTTTCCTTTGGAGCGGAAAATTCCCTTGAAAGCCTTTTAAACGCCGTTATGCAGATTGAAAATATGGATACCGAAGTGTTAAAAGGCTCACTCTCTGCAGGAAATTCTTTTGCAAAGTCAAGAACCCTTGCAACAGGCTCGGACATTTTATCAAAGCCCAACAACATTTTAGCCTGTGAATATCTGAAGGCAATTAAAAAAATCAATAAAAACATCATTCCTGTTGCCATTGAAAGATTTATGGCAAACCATAACGAAAATGCTCCAAACGGTGATTTCTGTTCTGCGTCATACTTGAGGGAAATCATTTCAAAGGGTGATTATCAAAAATTTACACCTGTAGATTATTCCTCTCTCTCCCCTGTTTACAGCGAAAATTTTACAAAAGCAATTAAATACGCAGTTATTTCCAAAGGTGCTGATTATATCAAAGGCATCTGTGAAGTAAGAG
>JAGARF010000120.1 GCA_017622395.1 Clostridia bacterium
AAGTATGATAAATTAGGTTTAAACGCAACCTTAATTTCGTCATCATTCATAGTTGTGAATGAATATATCTTTGATGTAGCAGGGTCAGATGTTACCGACTTCAGCAGACACTCTGCATCAAGTTTCCAGTAATATGTTGTCCCCTGAGAAGGAAGAGAGATATCAAGCATTGTTCCCATCGTTTTCTGAGTAAGAACAATGTTTTTAAACTCAGGGTCTGTAGCTACAGTTACTGTATACTTATTTGCAAGTATCTGCGGAAGCCATTTGAGAGTAACCTTTTCATGATGCTCCATACCTTTTCCGCCATCTATAGGATAGATTGCTACAGGAACTTCAATTTTTGGAAGATTTTCCCATCTTCCGTCCTTTTTAACAATACCCACTGTGCTTATATCTATATTTTTAAACGAAGGTATTGTTTTATATATTTCAGAGTCTTCAGGAATGTAGAAATCATAATTATCTATATCTCTGAAGCCTACCTCATATCTTGATTTGCTTTCAAAATTTCCATGATCTTCAATAGTTGGAAGAGAACTACTTTTAAAATTATAATTTTTACTTTGTCCTACTACTATATTGCTTTCAAAGTAGTTATGGCTTGGTTCTCTGCTTAAATCCTCAGCTTCGTCTCTTACATATTTATCACCAAGCATTTCTCTGTTCTTCGCAACAGTTAAAACTTGTTTAAATCTTTCAAAATATCTTGGAAATCTTTCCTGGATTTTTTGATAATATACATCACCTGCTGCATCAAGCTCTTTTGCAACTCTCATATATGTTGATGTATATAATGATTCATTGGGATAACCGTCAGCATAATAATCGTTACTTGTTTCAATACCGCCAAATACCCAACCGGCATCATTAGTACTGATTACAATATTATTTCTTGCCGTAACATCTCTTCCGCCGTGGATTGATATACCACATTCGTTAATATCAAGAAGTATGTTATTGTATGCCATAGTATCACTTGATAAATCATCAAAATAAATACCTGTCGCACCTTTATTCATATGATGGAAGAAGTTGTTTCTTACATGGTGTCCCATAGGCATAAGACCGCCTATAGAATATATAACACCTGCATCCCAAATATCTTTAGGACATACTGCTGTTTCATTGTACTCTACAATAGCTTCAGGAGAATTTGACTGGTAAAAAGCGTATCTATATGTATTAGATACTGTATTATGGGACATAACAGTTCCTGCTTCCGCATTTACCGCTAAGGCTCTGTGAGTACCCTCAGGACATGAAACAAGATTGTTTTGCACAAAATTATTCTTTGGTTTCAACTCTTTACCAATTGATTCCTTAAGAACTCTTGCATTATCCTCACCATTTTGTCCCCATATAATTCCGTCAAAGTGAATACCGTTTGTATCTGCATAGCCCACATTATAAATGTAGTTATCTAAAACACCACAGCCCTCGCAAAGCATAAAGTGTGCGCCTCTGTCTTTAGTGTTTTTGATTTCACCCGCCTGTATAATACAGTTTTTGCAGCCGTCAAACACATATCCTTTTGCACCTGAGCCTTCAATAGAAATGCCATTTACAACTACATTTTCCACATTTCTGAAATTAAAAATATCATTTGATTTGCAGGAGAAATAATACTCATATTCTTCATTCTCCGAGAACGGGTATAAATACAGTTTCTTTTCCTTTTCATCAAGATACCATTCACCCGGCATATCTATTTCTTCAAAAATATTTCTAAAGTGATGCAATACCTGTGGATGTGAAACTGCAGGGTTAACATAAGACTGTGAAGGGGTTGATATTCTTCTTTGTTCTTTATCAAAAGTTACAAAAGCCGTATGTCTGTCCCACGCAGCCACGAAAGCTCCGTCAAAATAAATTCTTCCTGTGTCCTCCCAAGTAAACGGTCTTGCATCAAGAGGCTCCCATTCAACACCAGGCTCTATGTCAAGCATAACTGCACCAAGACTTGTTGAGTTGCCGCCTCTTATAACAGTGCCAAGAGACATTTCAGTAAAGTTAGGCCATCTTGCACATTCCATAAGATTTCCGTTAGCATACAGTCTGTTTTTTCTTGGGTCGCCTAATTCTGTTGAACTTACACCGCTAAGACTTGTTACATAAACCTTATCTCTGCTGCTTTCAGGAAGCTTAGCAAGTTTTTTTGTATCTGTGACTTTCTCAAAATCTGCAGTACTAAAGAACATACCTGACACAAGCGAAACCTTTTCCCCGTTATATGATGAAATAAAGACAGGATGTTCTTCTGTTCCTGAAAAAGTTTTGTCTATGTTAATCGTTTTGTCAACAATATACTGTCCTTCTCTTAAATAAACAATTATTCCCTCCGGCTGAGGTTTTAATGTATTTAAATACCCAACTTCCTGAACTGCTCTTTCTATTGTCTTAAATGGTTTGTCTTTTGTTCCGCTGTTACTGTCTGAACCATTAGGTGAAATGAATAACTCTATTTCTCCTTTAACCTCCGTTAAATCTGCAAGAGGTATTTCTGTCGGTAAATCTGCAACTCTTGATTCAAACTGTGATTTTGTTGTTGTGCCATCTATAATTGTTTCTTTTGTACTTGGCATACCTATATTAGATATAACCTTCTTTTTGGTATCAATTACCTGTTCTTCTTTATATTTTTCCAAGGAAACATTGTCAATACGAAAAGCAGAATTTACACCCCCAAATCCTATTTTCCCATCATTGATTGATTTTTCTGCGGAATTTATGCATAATTGCTCATTAAAATAAATTCTTATGCCATCATTGTATTCAACTGTAACCTTCGTTACATTTTCATCACAGGCGAAATTTTCACCTTTAACCGAAACTTCTTCTCCGCCATTAACCTTTTTCACAACTTCTGCATAAGCTGCTTTAAGATTGATTTTAAGGAGATAATAAGTTTTTTCGTCATTGTAGTTAAAATAAAAACCCGCATATTCTCCTTTAGGAGCAATTAAATCAAATTCAACCTTGTATTTTCCCGATGTGTTATATGTTGAAATAAGATTATCTTTGTTCTTCTCAGGTGTAGATATAAAAACTAACTGCTTTGTATCAAATTTTCTTACAGAAAATGCTGAGTTTTCAGTTTTTGTCCATTTTGTGATACCGTTTTCAAAATCATCAGCAAATACTATATCAGCTTCCTTTGCAAAAACGCTGAAATTGTAAAGAGAAAGGAACACCGAAAGTACAAGTACCAATGCGATTATTTTTCTTCTCATAGCTCCTTCCCTCCTTACTTAAATACAGCGGCAACACCGCCTGAGCTTAATGTGTTCTTAAAGAATATCATTTTAGTACAGCCATCATCAGTCTGTGCGTCTTTGTATGTTACAAATTCATTATGTATTATTGTGTTTGTCTTACCTGTCTTATTATTAAAAACAAACATATTCCTGAAATCGCACATATTGTAGATAAATATCTGTGACTCATCTGTTACTGTTGAAGGTGGTATAAATGACACCTTGTAAAAGCCTTCTATGTCAGTTTTATCATATATGTAGCAGAATTTTATGTTCATTTCTGCTCTGTAATCAGGAAGATATTCAGGTGTATATTTATTGTTAAACCAATCTTCTTTAGCAGAATATATAAGTGTGATATTTTCAATTTGTCTGTTAGAAAGGTCGGGTTCAACATAATGCCCCTTGCTGATGTAACCATATTTATCTGTTCCGTAATATATTAAATCACCAAGACCTATTGTATAATATTTGCCGTCACACTCATAAATAAAATCTTCCTTTGATGATGTATATAATTCAGAGATTACACCATTTCTGTTAAGAGTTACTTTGTAGCATTCATTACCAAGTTCGTTTTTTGCTTCTACTATTTTAGTTATGATAGAGAACGCACCTTTTTCTCTTCTCAATCCTGTATATCCAACTCTGTCAATAACTGCAGCAACCTTTATTGAATCATCTGTTCCATAACGATAAACAGTAACATCCTTTTCAATCTGTGCACCTTTTATAAGATTGTTGTATTCCGCACCTGTCATAGCCGATATATAATTTTCATCACCATTCTGCGGTATAACAAAAGCTATTGTATCTTCTGTAACAAACGCCCTTCCATCGAAGGTTCTGCCCGGTTCGTTGTAATACATAACTCTCTGATGATTCATACCCGAAAATTTTGTTATTCCTGCAAAATCACCATCTGTCGGAGTATCAAGATATATAATTTCTGAATTTGAATTAAGCTGGAACAAAACAACTTCATCAACACAATTTGCAAGAATTTCTGCAACCTTAATGTCATTTCTGCCGTAAGCTTTGCCATCTATTCTGACTTTTTTTGCCATATCGAATTCTTTGAACATATTAT
>JAGARF010000121.1 GCA_017622395.1 Clostridia bacterium
ATGAACAGAAAGCTGTCGGAATACAGAGAGTTTTGCCTTTTATAAAGGCATAGGAAGTAGGGTCCCATGTAGTATATCCTCTTGCCTCGTAGGTTTCACGAAGACCGCCAGAAGGAAAGCTTGACGCATCAGACTCGCCTTTTACAAGCTCCTTGCCCGAAAACTCCATAATAACGCTTCCATCACCGTTTGGGGTAATGAAGCTGTCGTGTTTTTCGGCGGTAATACCTGTCATTGGCTGAAACCAATGAGTAAAATGGGTTGCACCGTTTTCAATAGCCCAATCCTTCATTGAATTTGCAACAACATGGGCAATGTTAATGTCAAGGTGCTTACCGTCTTTAATGGTTTTTTGCAGAGCCTTATAGGTTTCTTTTGGAAGCCTTTCTCTCATAATCTTGTCATTGAAAACCTTTGATGCAAAGATTTCTGATATACTGCTCATTTTTTTCTCCTTACTTTCCTGAAACTTTTTCCCTTAAAACAACACCCGGTTTAAAGCAAGGCTGTCTGCTTCCTTTAACCACTTCGATTTTGTTTGATGAGGGGTTGAAACAGTTTCTTTCTTTATATTCTCTGACCTCAAACTTGCCGAAACCGAAAAGCATAACATCTTCGCCTTTGGCGAGGGTTTCGGTAATAGTGTCCAGCATACTTTCTAAAATAAGTGTGCAATCTTTTTTTGTGATACCGCATTTTTCACTTACAAGTCCTACCAATTCATTCTTTTTCATAACTGTTTTCTCCTTAGCTGTAAAAATAGGTGGCACGCCACCTTGTAAAACTTGGTATTATAATATCACAATTAACAATAATAGTCAATAAAAAATCGCCGAAAAGTGCGATAAATCGTACTTTCTCGGCGATTTAGTGTATTAAAATTCAATCTCCTGCAATTTTTTAATAAGAGGAACTCTTTCCTTTGCCTCTTCAAATCTGCATTCGTATGCCATATTAAGTATATTTCTTACAACCTCGTTGTGAGCCTCGCAGTTGAACACATTTTTAGCTCTTGTGTTTTCGGACTGAACATTGCTTGTTAAAATTTCTTCTTTGTATGATGTAAGAGCATTGGCATAATGAAGCTGAGTTGTGCACCATGCATCAAACCATTTCTGAAGCTCTTCTTCGTCTTCAAAAGTCTTGTTTAAGACCTCCATATACTTTAAGAAATGTTCTTTTTCTTCACCCTCTAATATGTAGTGACCCTCATAATCAAATCTATATGGGAAGATTTCAAGAGAAGTGCCGTCTTTTGTGAAATCAACCATTGCCATATAACCATAGTTCCAGGACTTTAACGCACTTCTGTTTGCAGGAAAGAAGAAATTGCCCATACTGTAAACAATAGGCTTGCCGTTATACATTTCATAACCCTGAGGACAATGTGTGTGCATTGCAATAACAGCCTCTGCACCGATGTCAATGAAATGTCTGTAAAGCTCAACCTTCATAGGCGATGGGATTGGGTTTGTTTCATTACCGCCGTGGAAATACACAACAGGCTTTTTGCCCTCTTTAAGTGCTTTTAATATTTCCTTTGTAACATAACCAAGCTTATAGCCTGCAGTACCTGACTCATTTATTTTTGCTGCGCCGAATTCATTTTCGCAAACGGCAATAACAGCAACTGCAACACCGTCTTTTGGAACAACTGCAGGTGCATAAGCATCCTCAAGGTTTTTGCCTGCACCCATAACCTGATAGTCAGATTTTTTTAGCATATCTATTGTGTGAAACATTATGTCTTCGTCAAAATCCTTTGTGTGGTTGTTTGCAAGACCAACAACATCAGGCTTTAATGCGTGTATGTATTCAATAAAATTATCGTCTGAAATAAGGTTTGGACCTGATTTGGCGATTGGGTTTCCATCCTCTTTGTTACCAAAAACATTTTCAAGGTTAACAACCTTAAAATCAGCCTTTTTGAAAATTTCAGCTGCTCCTTTTAAGCTGTCGTGTGCCTTATCTTTGCCCGGAAAACCTTCCAGATAGTTAAAGGACATATCTGCTGCAAATATTACTTTCATAATTATCTCCTCCTGTGTTTGAAAGTATAACATTTTTAAATACTGCCGTCAATGTTTTTCTTGCATAAAATTTTAGGTTTTGGTATACTTAAAGAAAGGATGTGGAAAAATGAAAACGGCAATAGTAACAGGTGCGTCAAAAGGCATAGGAAAAGCTGTAAAAAAAGCTCTTGAAAACAAAGGCTATGCAGTTGTGGGAACTTATAACAAAACCAAGGCAGAGGGTCTTGTTAAGTGTGACCTTTCAAGGGCTGAAGACATAAAAGCACTTGTTGAATATACAATAGAAAAATACGGACGGACCGACCTTGTTGTTAACTGCGGTGGGGTTTCTCTTTGCGGTGTTGTGCAGGATATATCGGAAGAAGATGCTTCCTATCTGACAGATGTTAATTTAAAAGCACCCTATTTTATGGCAAAATATGTGGCAGACTATATGATAAAACAAGGGGGAGGCACCATTATAAACATTTCCTCTGTCTGGGGAAATGAAGGTGCATCCTGCGAGGTTATATACAGTGCTTCAAAGGGCGGAATAAATGCAATGACAAAAGCTCTTGCAAAAGAGCTTGCACCTTCAAATATAAGAGTTAACGCAGTTGCACCGGGAGTTATAAAAACCGATATGTTAAACTGCTACACAGAAGAAGAATTAAAAGACCTTGCAGAAGAAACACCCCTTAAAAGGCTGGGTAATCCTGAAGACATAGCAAACGCGGTTCTGTTCCTTGCAGAGGCGGATTTTATAACAGGGCAGATTTTAACGGTAGACGGAGGCTTCACCCTATGAACAAAAAATATATACTCTTTGACCTTGACGGAACTCTTACAGACTCAGGCGAGGGCATAACAAAAAGCGTAGTATACGCACTTGATAAATTCGGAATAAAAGCAACTCCTGACGAAGTTAAACATTTTGTAGGCCCGCCCCTTAAAGAAAATTTTATGCTGTCTTATAATCTTACAGAAGAACAGGCAACAGATGCAGTTGAATATTTCAGGGAAAGATACGCACCCATAGGCATCTTTGAAAATTACCCTTATGAAGGAATAAAAGAGCTTTTGAAAGAGCTGAAGGAAAAAGGCGCGGTTTTACTTGTTGCCACATCAAAACCTATGGTTCACGCAGAAAGAGTTCTTGAAAAATTTGAGCTATACACCTATTTTGACTGTGTCTTAGGAAGTGAGCTTCACGGAACGGAGAACAAAACTCACATAATGAAGCAGGTGCTTGAAAAGGCAGAGGTTAAAAACCTTTCAGAAGTAATAATGGTGGGAGACACAATTTTTGACATTGAGGGAGCAAGAAATGTTGGGGTAGATGTAATAGCAGTAGGCTACGGTTACGGCAAAAAAGAAGAATTAAAACAAGCAGATTATTTTGCAGAAACAGTAACCGACCTCAAAAATTTACTCCTCGGTTAAAAAAACACACCTGAATTTCTAAAAATAATCAAAAAAAGACGAAAAAATCAAAAAATAACCCTAAAAAAGACGAAAAGTTTACAAAATGTTTATATTCTGTTAATAATTGAACATTATAATTCTATCTGTAATCAGGAAATGGTTACACGCTAATATCTTTTTTATATATTCATCCCTATCTTTTTTTTGCCTGCTATATATAGAGCAGGTTTTTTTTCACCCTCATTTTCTGAGGGTTAAATTTTGCCCAGCTTGCAACTAATGGCTCGGCTTATGTACACAAAGTACACTACGCCGACCATTAGCACAATCTGAACAAAATTTAATCCCTCAGCCTGAATGAGGGTGACCATATGTTTGCACTGATTGCTTCACTTGTGTACACAAAGTACACCACTCTCCATAGAAAGCACAATCTGAACAAAATTTAATCCCTCAGCCTGAATGAGGGTGACCATATGTTTGCACTAATTGCTTCACTTATGTACACAAAGTACACTACGCCGACCATTAGCACAATCTGAACAAAATTTAATCCCTCAACTTAATTGAGGGTGTTTATAAATTGCTAAGGAAAAATTTATATACATAATATTAAGAAAAAAGTCAAAAAATATTTGTTGACAAAAAGAAATGCATTTGCTATAATAACTGCGGAGACTCGGCTTTTGTGGAAAGTCTGAAAGGGAGAATACGCCATGGACTGAAAGCGTATTTGAGATGAGTAGTAAGCTTGGGAACACTCTGTTTTAAAAACAAATTAATAAAAAGAGGTTGCATTTGCAACAATGCGGGTGGCACCGCGGGTTAAACTTTGTTTACTCGTCCCGTGGAATATTTTGATATTCCACGGGACTTTTTATTTGGAAAATTTAAGGAGGTATTTTTATGTATAGAACACAATTCTGTAACGATATCTGTGATAAGCACATCGGCGAGACTGTATCTTTGGCAGGCTGGGTTGATGTTATCCGTGATCACGGCGGTGTTATTTTCGTTGACCTTCGTGACTATACGGGTGTAACACAGGTTGTTATCCACAACGAGGAGCTTTTAAAGAATGTAAACCGTGAAACAGTTATTTCTGTTACAGGTACAGTTGAAAAGCGTGATGAAGACACCGTTAACGAAAAAATTGCAACAGGATATGTTGAGCTTGTGGCAACATCACTTCAGGTTTTGGGTAAAAGCAAGAATATGCTTCCTTTTGAAGTAAGAGCATCAAGAGCAAGCAAAGACGAGCTTCGTCTTAAATACAGATATCTTGATTTGAGAAATCCTAAAAATCACGATAATCTTGTTATGCGTTCAAAGATTATCCGTCATTTAAGAAATAAAATGGAAGAAAAGAACTTCCTTGATATGCAGACACCAATACTAACTGCATCATCACCTGAAGGTGCAAGAGATTTCCTTGTACCAAGCCGTAAGCATCCCGGTAAGTTCTATGCACTTCCGCAGGCACCGCAGCAGTTTAAACAGCTTCTTATGGTGTCAGGTTTTGACAGATACTTCCAGATTGCACCTTGCTTTAGAGATGAGGATGCAAGAGCAGACCGTTCACCGGGTGAATTTTATCAGCTTGACTTTGAAATGGCTTTTGCAACACAGGAAGAGGTTCTTGATGTTTGCGAAGATGTTATTTATGACACATTCAAGACTTTTTCAGATAAAAAAATTACACCAAAACCTTTCCGCCGTATTACCTATGCTGAAGCAATGATGAAATACGGTTCAGATAAACCGGACCTTAGAAACCCTCTTATTATCTGCGATTTAACAGACTTCTTTGCAGATGTTGACTTCCCTGCATTTAAAGGAAAGCCCGTAAGAGGTATTGTTGCAAACTGTCAGGGTAAATCAAAGAAATTCTTTGAAGACTCATTAAAGTTTGCCACATCAGCAGAGGTTGGACTTGGCGGTCTTGGATATATCACACTTAAAGAGGGTGTGTTTGCAGGACCTATAGCAAAATTCCTTTCAGACGAAAAGAAAGCGGAAATTATTTCTCTTACAGGTGTTAAAGAGGGAGAAACTCTCTTCTTTATCTGTGATGACAAGAAAAATGACACAGAGAAAAAAGCAGGTCATATCCGTTCCTATCTTGCAAGAGGGGATCAGCTTGACCTTATTAAAGATGATGCTTTTGAATTCTGTTTTGTTGTTGACTTCCCAATGTATGAAATCGACGAAGAAACAGGCGATACTATCTTTACTCACAACCCGTTCTCAATGCCTCAGGGCGGAATGGAAGCACTTTTAAGCAAAGACCCTACAGAGGTTCTTGCTTATCAGTATGACCTTGTATGTAACGGCATAGAGCTTGCGTCAGGTGCAGTAAGAAACCACGATATAGATATTATGAAAAAAGCATTTGATATTGCAGGCTACACAGAAGAAGAATTAAAGAGCAGATTTAATGCACTTTATACTGCATTCCAATACGGTGCACCTCCTCACGCAGGTATGGCACCTGGTGTAGACAGAATGGTTATGCTTTTAACAGATGAAGAAAAAATCCTTGATGTTATTGCATTCCCTCTTAATGGTAATGCACAGGATTTACTTCTCGGAGCACCAAGCGAGGTTACAAATCAACAGCTTGAAGATGTTCACCTTTTAGGAAATACAAGTGCTCTTGCAGGAAGAGGAACTCCAAACGGTCCTTCAAAATCAGCACAGGGCAAGCGTTCAACTTTCTCAAGTGCTCAACAGCTTAACCAGATTTCTCTTACAGAAGAGGAAGAAAAGCTTGTTGCTGATATTTTCAAGGGTATGAATGAAAAAGAGGCAAAGCTTAAGGAAATTGACACAGAAAACACAGAGCAGATGATTTATGTTATGCCAATGACAAATGTTTTAAGAGAAGACGAAAGAAAACAGCCTTTCTCAAGAGAAAGTCTGCTTGAGGGTGCACCTGAGAGAAGCGAAGACAGCTGGCAGGTGCCAAGACTTGTAAAGTGAGGTGTTTTAAATGAAATATTATTCAGTTGAATTAAACAGCAAGGGAAATATTGCAGTTGATGATACAATTCTCGTTAAAGGCAGTGAAACAACAGCAGGCTCACGCATTTTAGAGGGCTTTAAGTCCCTTTTCAGTGCAGAGGCAGTTGAAAGACTTGAAAAAAATGGTTATGTTTTATCAGGAAAAGCTAATGTGGGAGAATTCGGACTTGACCTTGTGGGAGAATTTTCCTATTATGCAGATAAAGAAGAAGTTTTAAAGGGTGCAGCAGCAGAGCTTGTTGCACAGGATAAAGTTAAGGGTGCAATCGGTGTAGATGTAAACGGTGCACCAAGACGAGGAGCGGCTCTTTCAGATGTTTGCTTTTTAAAGCCAACCTACGGTACAGTTTCAAGATACGGTGTTGTTTCAACTGCATCATCAGGTGAAACAGTTGGTGTTTATGCAAAAAATACAGACGGCGTTAAAGAAATAATGTCTTATATCGCAGGTTATGATGAAAAAGACGGAACAAGTCTCAGAAATGAAACCTATGAATATAAAAACGACCTTGATGTTAAGGGTATGAAGGTTTGTATTATCAAAGAGCTTTTTGAAAAGGCAGACGATACTGTTAAAGCAGAGGTTAAAGCTTTTGCAGAAGCACTTAAAGAAAAGGGTGTTACAGTTGATGAAATTTCCTGTGACCTTTTTGAAATTGCAAACACAGCATGGCAGATTCTTATGACTGCTGAAACCTGTAACAACATTTCAAGATATGACGGTGTTAAATTCGGTCACCGTGCTAAAGAGTATAAAAACATTGACGAATTATATGTAAATTCAAGAACAGAAGGCTTTAACTTCCTTACAAAAGCAGTTATTTTATACGGCTCAGATGTTCTTTCAAAGAACAGATATAAGGATTGCTTTGATAAATCTCTTCGTGTTCGCCGTGTTGTTTTTGAAGGTCTTAAAGAAATTCTTTCAAAATACAATGCAATTTTAACACCTGTTGTAAGCAAGGCTGAATTTAAAAAATATGATATCAGCGAGGCTTTCTCAAAGGTGTTTGAGGAAAGTGTGTTCACTGCAGCATCAAGCATTACAGGTATGCCTGCACTTGCTTTTAAAAAGGTTCAGCTTATGGGCGACCACTTTAACGAAAGCACACTTTTAAGTCTTGTAAAGGAGGTTGAATGAATATGAAATACGAACTTGTTATGGGTCTTGAAACCCATGTTGAATTAAGTACAGAGTCAAAAATACTCTGCTCCTGCGG
>JAGARF010000122.1 GCA_017622395.1 Clostridia bacterium
CAAAAAAACTCCCCTTCTGCGTTCTATGGAAGCAATCAACAAGCAGACAATGAGAGTTTTAACACTTCTTGGTAACACCTCTGTTACCTCTGTTAAAACAACAGTAGGTCCTGAACAGGAATATTTCCTTGTTGAAAGAGAAATGTATAACAAACGCCCTGACCTTATTTTTACAGGCAGGACACTTTACGGGGCAAAGCCTCCCAAAAGACAGGAGCTTGACGACCATTACTACGGCACAATCAAATCAAGAATTGCCGAGTTTATGGCTGAGCTTGACAAAGAACTTTGGAAGCTTGGTATCCTTGCAAAAACAGAACATAATGAGGTTGCTCCTGCTCAGCATGAGCTTGCACCAATCTTCTCAACTACAAATATTGCAACAGACCACAATCAGCTTACTATGGAGCTTATGCAGAGAATTGCCAAAAAGCATAATCTGGTTTGTCTGCTCCACGAAAAGCCTTTTGATGGTGTAAACGGATCAGGTAAGCACAACAATTGGTCTATTTCAACAAATTCAGGCAAAAACCTTTTAGACCCTGGCGAAACACCTTACGACAACGCACAGTTTTTATTATTCCTTTGTGCCGTTATCAAAGCAGTTGACGATTATCAGGACCTTTTGAGAATTTCCGTTGCGTCAGCAGGTAATGACCACAGGTTGGGAGCAAGCGAAGCACCGCCTGCCGTTGTTTCAATGTTTTTGGGTGACGAGCTTATGGAAATTTTAGAGTCCATTGAAAACGATTCTTCATATGACGCAAAAGAAAAGGTTACTATGAAAATCGGAGTTCACACTCTCCCAAGATTTCCAAAGGACACAACAGACAGAAACAGAACTTCGCCTTTTGCCTTTACAGGTAACAAGTTTGAGTTCAGAATGCTTGGTTCTTCTGCATCAATCTCTGATGCAAATGTTGTATTAAACACAGCAGTTGCTGAAGTTTTAAAGCAGTTTGCTGATTATATTGAAAGCACTTCTGAGGAAACATCAGAAGCACTTCATACATTAATTGTAAAAACAATCAGAGAGCATAAGAGAATTCTCTTTAACGGCAACGGCTATGACGATGCCTGGATTAAAGAGGCAGAGGGCAGAGGTCTTTCAAACTTAAAGACAACTCCTGATGCAATACCTCATTTTATTGACGAAAAGAATGTTAAACTTTTCACAGACCACAAGGTGTTTACTGAAACAGAAATGAAGGCAAGATGTGAAATTATGCTTGAAAGCTATTCAAAAGCAATTAACATCGAAATTCTTACAATGATTGATATGGCAAAAAGAGATATTCTTCCCGCTATTTCAAAATATGCAAACAAATTAAGCGAATGTATACTTTCAAAGAAAGCAGTTTCAAAAGCAATTTCCTGCACATATGAGGAGGAAACTCTCAAAAAGCTTTCAGATTGCGAAATAGCAATGGTTGAAAACATCAATAAGCTTGAAGATATTCTTTCAAGAACAAGCGGTCTTGATGCCCTTAGTCTTGCAACTATGTTTAAAGATGAAGCACTTACGGCTATGGATGCTTTAAGATTTGCAGCAGACGAGGCAGAGTGCGTAACAGACCGCACATTCTGGCCATATCCTACATATGCTGATTTACTCTTCGGAGTACAATAATATAACAATTCACAATGCAAAATTCACAATTCACAATGAATTAAAAAAACCGCCTTGGCGGTTTTTTTAAATAATATTTTTGAACAACAGACCTCTTGTAAAGGGGGCTGTTGTTTTTTCTTTATTTATATAAGAATTTACTATATCAATTATTTCCCTGCCTTTTTCAATGGTAAAAAGGAAATCATAGCCGTAAAGATTACAGTTTTTAAACTCATCAAGCTTATCGGCTGTATAAACGGGGTTTGAATTTAGAATTATATTTCTGTGCGGGTAATGGCATATTACGGGGAATGTGTGCTGAGTTTTATCAGCAAGTCCGTAAAAGCCTTTAAAGTCAATGCACTTTTGTGCATTTTTTATAATACAGTTTTCTGTAACCATTAAAGGTAGTCTGCCGTATACAACAACATTCGTACTTACACA
>JAGARF010000123.1 GCA_017622395.1 Clostridia bacterium
ATTTACTTGATGCAGGTGCAAAGGTTATCCTCTGCTCACACCTTGGCAAACCAAAGGGCGAACCAAAGCCTGAGCTTTCACTCGCTCCTGTAGCTAAAAAGCTTTCAGAAAAGCTTGGACTTGAAGTTGTTTTTGCTAAAGACGACAATGTTGTTGGCGAAAATGCTAAAAAGGCAGTTGCAGAAATGAATGAGGGCGATGTTGTTCTTCTTGAAAACACAAGATACAGAGCAGAAGAAACAAAGAATGTTGATACATTCAGCGAAGAGCTTGCATCACTTGCAGACATTTTCGTAAACGATGCTTTCGGTACAGCACACAGAGCACATTGCTCAAATGTTGGTGTTACAAAATATCTTGATGAAGCAGTTTGCGGTTTCCTTATTGAAAAGGAAATTCAGTTCCTCGGAAATGCAGTTAACAACCCTGTAAGACCTTTAGTTGCAATTCTCGGCGGATCTAAAGTATCTTCAAAGATTTCAGTTATCAACAACCTCTTAGAAAAGGTTGACACTCTTATCATCGGCGGCGGTATGGCTTACACATTTATGAAAGCTCTCGGCGAAGAAGTAGGCGACTCACTTCTTGAAGCTGACTACCTTGACTATGCTAAAGAAATGATGGCAAAGGCTGAAGAAAAAGGCGTTAAGCTCCTTATCCCTGTTGACACAGTTGTTGCAAAAGAATTTGCTAACGATGCAGAGCATAAAACTGTTGCAAGAGGCGGAATTGAAGCAGGCTGGCAGGGTCTTGACATCGGTGAAAAGACAATCGAGCTTTACAAAGAAGCTATCAAAGATGCAAAGACAGTTGTTTGGAACGGACCTATGGGCGTATTTGAAATGCCAAACTTTGCAAAGGGTACAAACGCAATCGCTCAGGCACTTGCTGAAATCGATGCAACAACAGTTATCGGCGGCGGCGACAGCGTTGCAGCTGTAAACAAAGCAGGTCTTGGTGACAAGATGAGCCACATTTCAACAGGCGGCGGTGCATCACTTGAATATCTTGAAGGTAAAGACCTTCCTGGTATAGTGGCACTTTCGGACAAATAAAGATGAATTGCCCTTACGGGCATGAATTGGCATTGCCATGAATTGCCTACGGCATGAATAGAACCCATTGGGTTCATTAATGAACAAACGCTTCGCGTTTGATTAAAATAAAATCGCTTGCGATTTTTAACCAAAATGCAAACTTGTTTGCAATTCATGATGCAAAGCATCAATTCATTGAGCGATAGCGAAAATTTATGACAGCAAAGCTGTCAATTCATTGATTGAAAGGAGTTTTTATTATGGGTAAATATATTATTGCAGGTAATTGGAAAATGAACAAATTACCATCAGAAACATATGATTTTGTTAAAGAAGTAGCAAAAGCTACCGAGGGTGCTAAATGCGAAGTTGTTTGCTGCACACCTTATGTTTGTCTTGCTGAGGCTGTAAGAGCTGCAGAAGGCACACATGTTAAAATCGGTGCTGAAAACCTTCACTTTGAGGACAAGGGTGCATATACAGGCGAAGTTTCAGCTGATATGCTTAAAGATATCAAGGTTGATTATGTTATCATCGGTCACTCTGAAAGAAGACAGTATTTTGCTGAAACAGACGAAACTGTTAACTTAAAGGTTAAAAAGGCTCTTGAAAAAGGTCTTATCCCAATCCTTTGCGTTGGTGAAAGCCTTGAGGAAAGAGAAGCAGGAATTACAATGGATTTAATCGCAATCCAGATTAAAAAAGCTTTTGCAGGAATTGAAGCAGAAGATGCTAAAAAGGTTGTTATCGCATACGAGCCAATCTGGGCTATCGGTACAGGCAAAACTGCAACAGCAGAGCAGGCTGAAGAAGTTTGCAAAGGTATAAGAGATATTATCGGTCAGCTTTACTGCCCAAAATGTGCTGCTGAATACACAATTCAGTACGGCGGAAGTATGAATGCTGCAAACGCAGAAGAACTCCTGGGCAAAGATAACATTGACGGCGGTTTAATCGGCGGTGCATCACTTAAATCAGAAGATTTTGCTAAAATTGTATTTTCAGTAAAATAATAAAATTGTGCGGAGCAATCCGCACAATTTTAATGGCTTTAGCCATTAACTGACGAATGAAATGCGTCAATATCTTTTGACCGAAGGGAAAATATCTCTCGAACGAAGTGAGAATATCTTTCGAGTAAAACGAGAATATCGTTTGACAGGAGATTTTAAAATATGGGGAAAACTATAAAAGAAGCAGCAATAGACCTAATAATTGATATTACACATATTTGTGATAACATAAAAGGAAGATCTATTTTTGTAAATCAACTGCTTAGATGCTGTTCTTCTATTGGAGCAAATTCTTCAGAAGCAAAATATGCCCAAAGCAGTGCTGATTTTGTTCACAAACTTGAAATAGCTCTGAAAGAATGCTATGAAACTGATTATTGGCTTGAGGTTTTAAACAAGCTGGAAGAAATCAGCGACAAAGACTATAAAGATTTGGTACAAAAAAACGGGCAAATACGAAGAATGCTTATTTCTTCAATAACAACAGTAAAAAACAAAAATGATATTTAAGCCTATGGCTTAAACGATATTACTTCGCAGAGATATTAATTTCTTACGAATTCAACGATATTACTTCGTAATGAATAGAAAGGATTAATCAAAATGAGCAAAAAACCGGTTGCATTAATTATACTTGACGGTTTTGGTGTTAACGAAAACCACGAAAAAGGTGTAAATGCTATTTTCGAGGCAAACACACCTAATCTTGACAGATATTTTAAAACCTATAACAACTCTTTAATCGCCGCAAGCGGTATGGATGTTGGACTTCCTGAGGGACAGATGGGTAACTCTGAGGTTGGTCACACAAATATCGGTGCAGGAAGAATTGTTTATCAGGAGCTTACAAGAATTACCAAGTCTATAGAAGACAAGGAAATGCCTGAAAATGAAACTATCAAGGCTGCACTTACAAACTGTGTTGACAAAAATTCAGCACTCCACCTTATGGGACTTTTATCAGACGGCGGTGTTCACAGCCACATTAACCATTTATACGGACTTATAAACTGTGCTAAGGATATGGGCATTGAAAAGGTATATGTTCATTGTTTCTTAGACGGCAGAGATGTTCCTCCTTCATCAGGTGCAGACTTTGTTGCACAGCTTGAAGAAAAATTAAAGGAAATCGGCGTAGGTAAAATTGCATCTGTTATGGGCAGATACTATGCAATGGACAGAGATAACAGATGGG
>JAGARF010000124.1 GCA_017622395.1 Clostridia bacterium
AAAAATAAGCAGAAAATAATTGATGATGCTGTAGATGAAGCAAAAAAAATCATCAGCAATGCTGAAAAAGAAGTAAATAAAATGCTCTCAGAAGTAATTGAACTGAGAAAGAAAAATAAGAACAACGAAGCTGCAGATAAACTTGAAGAGCTTAAAAAAGAATTAAAGTCAAGAAATAAAAAGTTAAACAAAAAGAAAATATATGTAGAAACATCATATCCGGGTGAGCCTCCTAAAAGTGTTATACCGGGCACAAGCGTTTATGTTGTGAAAACAGATACAAACGGAACAGTTGTATCTCAGGATAAAAAAGGCAATGTAGTAGTACAAACGGGAATTCTTAAAATTACGGTTTCACTTAATGATATAAGAGTTATAGAAAAGGATGACAGGAAAGAAGCTGTTGATAAATACATCAGAAACACAAGCTCCTTATCAAAAACACTCACTTTAGCTCCTGAACTTGATTTAAGAGGTTTGTATGCTGATGAAGCTATAGAAAAAACTAAAAAATTTATCGATGATGCTGCTATGTCGTCACTTAAAACTGTTACTATTGTTCACGGTAAAGGAACAGGTGCACTCAGGGCGGCAATACATGATTATCTGAAAACTCATCCTTATGTAGAAAGTTTCAGACTTGGTAACTATGGTGAAGGAGACCATGGTGTTACAGTTGTTGAACTATCATAAACCTTATCACTTGATAAGGTTTTTTTATGCCCAAAAATATTAAGTTACATACTATAATTATATAAACAGGAGGTAATTATGAATATGTTATTAATATTTGGTTCTGCTACAGCAGCGAAAAGAGTAGAAAAAACAGTTGCAAAATATGGAGTGATTGCTAAGGTCATTCATACACCTGCAAATATATCAAAATCAGGATGCAGCCATTCTGTGAAAATTAATGAAAAAGATTTTCGTGATGTAGTGAGGGTACTTTCAAATAGCGATATTAAAATTTTGGGTGCATTTAAAGAGTACACTGTATCGGGCAAAACCTTGTATAAAGAGATGATAATATGATATATTTTGATAACGCTGCCACATCATTTCTGAAACCTGAATCTGTCTATAATTCTGTTTATAAAACTATGAAATTATATGCAGGCAATCCGGGCAGAGGCGGACATATGCTATCTATGAAAGCAAATGAAATAGTTTACGAAGCAAGAGAAACGGTAGCAGAGTTTTTTGGTATAAAGTCTGTAGAAAGAGTTTGCTTTACAAACAACGCAACCTCTGCCTTGAATTTTGGAATAAAAGGTGTTATAGGTCATAAGGATAAAGTTCTTATATCGGGATTTGAGCATAATTCTGTAACAAGACCCCTTTATGCAATAGGAGCAGATGTTGAAGTTATGCCATGGAGTGATTATGACAGTAAAGTTGCTGTCAGCGGTGATACAAAAATGATAATTGTAAACCATATGTCAAATGTTAACGGCAATATTTCAAACATTAGAGCTATTGGAGAGTACGCAAAGAAAAATAATATAATTTTTATGGTAGATGCTTCTCAAAGTGCAGGTCATATACCCATTAATATCATAGACGACAATATTGATATTTTAGCTTGTTCGGGTCATAAAGGGTTGCTTGGGCCGCAAGGTACAGGGGTTTTATATGTCAGAGAAGGGATAAATATAAAACCATTGATTGAAGGAGGCACAGGGAGTTTTTCAGAAGAAATTGCTCAGCCTGAGGTGTTTCCTGATATTTTAGAATCAGGTACACTTAATGTGGCCGGTATAGGCGGATTGTGTGAAGGAATTAAATATATCAATAAATATGGTTTGTATGAAAAACATAACCGAGAAAAGGAACTGATGAAAAGTCTTGTCACAGGACTTCGGAATATTAAAAAAGTTATTATATATAATAATAAAAATACTACTATAGATGAAAATCTTGTGTCCATAAATGTATCAGGATGGGATTGTGTATCATTGGCTAATTTCCTTAGTGAAAAGTATGGTGTGTGCGTTAGAGGCGGTATGCATTGTGCACCTTTAGCACATAAAACAATGGGTACAGAAAATACAGGTACAGTAAGGATAAGCTTGTCGCATTTTAATACCTTTGCTGAAATAAATCACTTCCTTAATATAATTGACAAAATTGCCAATGTGATGTAAAATAAAACAAATAATATTTAAAAGAGGAAACTGTGAATGGGGAAATTACTTGCATTTTTAACAAGTTATTTAAATGTATTTAAAATAACTGATTTATTTGATATTGCCTTGGTTGCTTTGGCAATCTATTGGCTTATTAAGCTTATCAAAGAAACAAGAGCTGTTCAGCTTGTAAAAGGAATAGTTATGTTATTGATTTTAACTCAGATAAGTGACTGGCTTAATCTAAACATAATTAATTTCATATTAACCAACACACTTCAGCTTGGTGTACTTGCTTTAATCGTGTTGTTTCAGCCTGAACTCAGAAGAGTTCTTGAACAGATAGGTACAACAAAAATAGGTAATATATTTTCAGTTGACAGTAATAATGTAACCATAGAAGACACTATTAAAGAAATATGTGTCGGCGTTGAGAATATGTCTAGACAGCGTATTGGTGCTTTAATTGTTATAGAAAGAAAGACAAAAGTGAGCGATGTTCTTCTCACGGGAGTAGAACTCAAATCAAGAGTTTCATCTTCTGTGCTTGTAAATATTTTTTTCCCAAACACACCGCTTCACGATGGTGCTGTCGTAATAAGAGACAATAAAATAGAAGCAGCAGGCTGCTTATTACCGCTTACTCAAAATAATACCTTAAGTACAGAACTAGGTACAAGACACAGAGCGGCTATTGGTATGTCTGAAACTTCTGATGCACTTGTAATTGTTGTGTCTGAAGAAACAGGAAAAATTTCTCTTGCTAATGGCGGAACTCTTACCCGTAATTTTAATGCAGAAACTCTTAAAAAGGCACTTGAAAAATTGCTGATAATATCAGATGAACATAAACAAAGTAAATTTTCAAAATTTAAAGGGAGAACGAAATGATAAAAAAATTGTTTAACAACGATAATTTTTTGAGAATATTTTCACTATGTATTGCTTTGTTACTATGGATGTATATTGTAAGTCTTAATAATCCTCAGGTAGAAATACCTATAAATGGCATAGATATAGAAATAAGAAACCAGCAAAATATACAAGGTAATAATCTTAATATTATCAGTGTATCTGACAGTAAAACTTCTGTAAAGATTTTTGGTCGAATGTCAGAAGTATCAGCTATTTCACCCGCAGACATAAAGGTGTATGTTGATGCATCTGATATCTACTCTGCTAATTCTTATTACCTCAGCACTAAAAGTGAGATAGATTCTAAATCAGTTGTAGTTACAGGCATTGATGTTAAGGATGTTAATGTTTATGTTGACTATATTCAGGCTGTTGAAAAAGATATAGAAATTTTGGTGATTGGTGAGCCAAAAGCGGGGCATATACTTGAAAGTGCAATACCTGCTAATGATAAAGTAGTGATTAAAGGTCCGCAGAATATAGTAAACAAAGTAGCAAGTATAAAAGCAAGTCTTGATATTACAAATGCAAACAGTGATTATTCTACAGTTTGTCCTGTGAAAATGTATACAGCAAACGGAGAAGTAATAAACTCAGAATATCTTACACTAACCGTTACTGATGTGGCTGTAGATGTTAAATTCAACGCAACGAAAAATGTGGAAATAAAGGTAGATGTACCTGAAACTGTTGATTTGGAAATGTATGATATAATTATAACACCTGAAACGGTTGATATTTCAGGTCAGCCTAATTTGCTTGAAACTATAAATACTTTGCAGATAGG
>JAGARF010000125.1 GCA_017622395.1 Clostridia bacterium
AGGATATTTGTAGCTGTGAAGAGCCATTTTAGGGTTGCCTGTTGTACCTGATGTGAAGTACATAAGCATATCATCCTCACCGCAAGGTGAGTCTTCTTTTCTCTCGTAGGTATCGGGGAATACTTTATATTCTTCATCAAAGTTTCTCCAGCCCTCTCTTGAGCCTCCAACTATAATTTTTTCCTTTAAGCTTTTTGCATTCTTAGAGCCAAGCTCTGCCTGGTTTGCAATATCGCCGTCTGCACTGCAGAGAATTGCATCAACCTCTGCTGCGTTGTATCTGTAATCATAATCGTGTTCCTGCAGAAGATTTGATGCAGGAATTGCAACTGCACCGATTTTGTGAAGTGCAAGAATTGAAATCCAGAATTGATAATGTCTTTTAAGAACAAGCATTACCTTGCTTCCCTTTTTAATGCCGATTGATTCAAAATAGTTTGCACATCTTGAAGACTCTTTCTTGAAATCATTAAATGTAAATCTGCGTTCGATGTGGTTCTTATCAAGATGAACCATTGCAAGCTTATCAGGATTTTTATCCGCAATACCATCGATTATATCAAAAGCAAAATTGAATTTATCTTCATTTTTGAAGCTTATTGATTCAAGTGCACCGTTTTCGTTTTCAACAGTATCAATAAAGTTGTGATAAATTCTTCTGTATTCCTGATGCGGCTTGAATTTTGATTTTTTGATTTTCTTTTCTTCGGTGTGGATAATCTTTTCCTGACCCTGAAGAACGATAGCATAAAATTCACAATCCTGACCGCCAACAGCAATCATACCGTGAGGTGTTGAGCTATCAAAGTAAACTGTATCTCCCTCATTTAAAACAACGCTGTGTGAACCAATCTGCACCTTAAGGCTACCCTTAAGCACGATATCAAGCTCCTGACCATCATGGGTTGTAAGCTCTATATCTTTTCTTTCTGCATTTTCATCATAAATGCTGTGAACATAAAGAGGTTCTGATACTCTGTTTTTAAAGTTTGCGGCAAGGCTGTGATATACCATACCGTGTGCCTGGTCAATTTTCTGACCTTCTCCTCGTCTTGTAACTGTGTATGAACGAAGGTTAGCACTTTCACCCTCGATAATATCTGTTACACCAACCTTAAAAGCCAACGCACATCTGTAAATAAATGCAAAGCTTAAATCGTGCTGACCTGCTTCACAGGCTACATATTCTTCTCTTGAAACACCTGTTAATTTTGCCATTGTTTCAACAGAAATACCGTCAATCTGGCGAAGTTCTTTAATTCTGGCTGCAACCTCGCTCATTTTAAAGTCAAGACCGGTCATTCTTTCTTCCATTATGATTTTCTCCTTTCGATTTCTTTGAGAAAACAAAAAGCCGTCCCAAAGACTTGATTCTTTGAGACGAGCATAATTTCATACCCGCGGTACCACTCAAATTGCACAAATATGTGCCACTTCAGACTCTATCAAGCCCTATGCACTGACGCAGCATTCTCGGGAAGGTTCTACTTGCTTTCAGCTTTCTTCCTTCCGACTCGGGAGCTACAGCAACCTGCTTATCTTTAATGGCTTGCACCATCCGCCATCTCTCTTCAAAGCATCAGCAGAAGCACTCTCCTTCAAAGTCTTTACTATTAAACTTTAATCATAATACCACATTATTTTAAACTTGTCAACAATTTTATTATTTCTTGTTTGTTTGCAAGGTTTTCAGAAAAGGCACTTGCACTTCCTGCACATATTCCCATTTTGAATGCCTTTTCATAATTTTTATTTTCCATATACCCGGCTATAAAGCCTGCAACGGCAGAGTCTCCCGCACCTGTTGAATTAACAACCTCACCCTTTGGTGCATCTGTATAGAACACTTCTTTTTTGTTTACAAAAACTCCGCCTTTTTCTGCCATTGAAACAAAAACATTTTCCGCTCCCATTTCAACAAGCTTTTCTGCGTACATTTTTGCATCTTCAAAGCTTTTGATTTCTACGCCGAACAGTTCTCCAAGCTCAATATGATTTGGTTTAACCATAAAAGGTTTTAAAGGCAGAACTTCTTTTAAAAGTTCTTTTTCAGCATCAACTATCACATTTATATTTCTGCATTTTTCCATAATGCGGGAATAAATTTTGCTGTCTATTCCCTTTGGAATACTGCCTGCAAGCACAAGGAAGTCTCCGTTTTTGAGTTTATCAAGCTTTTTAAAGAGCCTTTCTATATCTTTTTCTGTTATTTTTGGACCTGTCGCATTTATTTCGGTTTCTTTTTCCGCTTTAAGCTTTACATTTATACGACTGTTACCCTCTTGCAGTCTTATAAAATCGCATTTTACGCCCTTTTCTTCAAGAAGTCTTTCAATTTCACTCCCCGTAAAGCCTGCCACAAAACCAAGTGCAGTATTTTCAATGCCAAGGTTACTTAATACCTGTGATACATTGATGCCTTTTCCACCCGGCAGGAGCTTTTCATCAAAGCTCCTGTTAACATTTCCTTCTTTATAATCTTTGACCTTCACCACATAATCAAGTGCAGGATTAAATGTTATTGTATATACCATTATTTACTACCTACCGGTCTTAATCTTGCAAGGCTGTCCCAAAGCAGAATTGTTGGTGTTAAGTTCTCTGCATCTTTAAACGGAACTTCTACTTTCACTTCGCTGTTTGGTTTGATTTTGATTGCATCTGTTCCTGTAACTATAGCCTTACCGTTTTCATCCTTCATTATAACAACTGCAACTGCTGAGCGGGCAGGTGTTTCACCGTCAAATGTAAGAGTACAGCTATAACCTGTATCTGTAAGCTTTTCGTTTGTTACTTCATAACTTCCTGATGAACAATCATTTGTTGCCTTATCTGTTTTCATATCGATGAGTTCACCGCATATGTCGCAGTATTTAGCATAGTAACCATCGTTATCATCATATGCAGTTACAATTTCAACCCATTTTTCGCTTGCACAATTATGTGCTTTTCCTGATTCAAGCTTAAAGCTGTAAATATTTCCTTCAGTTGCAAAGGTTGTAACTTCACTTACCTTTTCTACATAAAGAGTTCCTTCGCCCTCTGCCAATGCAGATACAGACAGATATGCAGGGCCTGTGAAGGTAATTCCGCCTTCTGTCACTCCAACATTTTCCGCAGTTGAGCTGATTTCAAAGGTTTTTCCGTTTGCACCCTCTACCCACGCATTAAATCTTGTATCGCCTGTAACATCAGTTACTGCAAAAGTCAGTGTTTTGCCAATATCGGTCTTAATTATCTTATTTGCTGCCGCAACGCCTTCAGGGTCACGGATTTTACCCATTGTTTCTGTATACCATGGCTGTGAAAGTATATCTATTGCGTTCGTGAGTATGTTGTAATAATAATTACTGATATTTGTAACTCCTGTGTAGCTTTCTTCTGCAGGAATTACTGTAACTGTGTATGGAATTTCTGTTGTTGAGCCTTCAAGCTTTGCCACAAACACCTTATCAAGCCAGAAGCTTACAGGAACTGCCTCAATTACTCTCTTTACATCTTCGTAAATATCATAATCGCCGCAGTTTTCAGGGTCCATTGCCTCGTTATAGAGTGCGGTAAGTTCCTGTGCAAGTTTGTTTATTTCTTCACTTTCCCATACTGTATAGAAATTTGCATCCCTTGAAAGCTTAGTAAGCTCTTCCATTGTGTTTTCCTGTTTAAGGCGGTTTATAAAGTACATTGCTCTGCTGCTTACACCGTCTTTTACAAGCATTTCACAATTTACAAGAATATTTTCAAGAGTTTCCAATCCACTGCTATGTTCTTTTGCTCTTGTTACATTTCCAAGTGCATTATAGATAATATCATAATTGTCATTTAACAAGTCAAGAGTTGATTTGTATGAATTGAATATTGCAAGAATGTCTGTTTCATTCTGCAGCTTGTTTGCAAGGGAATTAATCTTATTTTTAATAATATCCGATTTAAATAAAACATTCGACTTAATTTCTGCAACTATTTTTTCGCCCGGTTTAAGCTCGTCAACTGCAACATAGCCAAGTGCATTTTCTTCAAAATACTTTTCGTAACCATTTACATCAACCATAAGCAATTTACTCTGAAGAACCTTATCTATACTGTTGCTTAAATTGTAAACCGACCTATCTGAAACATTTTCTATTTCAATTTTAACTATGCAGTCCTCGCCGTAGGTTACAACTGCAGGAACAACCAAGTTCATCTTAAGTGCACTTCCTGCATAAACCTTAACAGGCTCGTCTGTTGTATACTCATAACCGAACTGTTCACCAAATGGCATAAGTGTGCCTGTAAGCTTTGCAGAAAGGTTATACTCGCCCTCTTTGTCGCCTCTTACATACCAATGAACAGACTTACTTTCTCCGCTTGCAAGACTTCCCATTCTTTGAACATCGCTCTGTGGTGCTCTGTTCATTGCAGCAAGTGACATTCCGTCAGGAAGTTTAAGCTCTGCTACTAAGTTTTCAACTGTATCTGTGTTTGATGTGTTAACGGCAATAAGCTCAACATCAAACATTTCCTTAAGCCATTTTGATTGTCCGTAAATAACAAGGAAGTATTTATCATTTACAGGGTGGATTGTTGCGGATGTGCCTGTTGCTTCGTGAATTACCACAAGGTTTCCGTCTCTGTGTATGTAGTCGCCTGCCTTGTTGAAATACACATCTTTAGGCTGACCAAAGCCAAGGTCAATTTTATATTTGTAAACATGGCTGTTAAGTGGATCTGAAATATCAATACCTGCGGCTTTGATTTCCTCCATATCCATAATTTTTGCCTCAAGTTTACACTGTACTGCAGGCTTCTCAGTTAATCCTATAACAGGAACATCTGTAATGCCTGCTATAACATCAAGAGAAATATTTCTCATAATAGGGTAGAGGATAACTATTTCAATGGTCGCTGTATGGACGTATCAATAACACACCTCAGGAACTACCTCAAATTTGATCATAGAATTAAGA
>JAGARF010000126.1 GCA_017622395.1 Clostridia bacterium
ACATTAAACCGAAGTCAAATGCTGAAACATCACCATCAACAGAAATAGTAACTGTAGCTACTTTTCCATCAACTGTCATTTCTGATGTGTATGAACATTTTGTTAAAGCTTCATATTCTGTAGTTGCAGCATCACCTGTTGAAACTGCTTCACCTGTTGTATCAGCGAATGTCATAGCGCTTGAAGCCATTACCATAGCAGCTGCAAGTGCAGATGCAATAATTTTTTTTGTTGTCTTTTTCATTTTTCTTTTTCCTTCCTTCTTATAATATTTGTAGTCACACATCTACAACTGAAAATATATCACTTTATTCAAGCATTGTCAATAGAATTCCTAAAAAAAATATAAACATATTTCAGGCAATTTTTTCAAATTTTTCTTTAATTAATTTTCTTTAAAATTAAGCATTTTTAGCATTTTGTTTACTAGTGTAAGTTAAGAAAACTAATTTTACCAAACTTGCAAGACGTACTCTTGCAGGTGCGTTGTCACTTTCAATGGTATTCGGCACTAATATCATGACAGTTTCAGCGGAGGGTGGTGCAAGTGCTACAACTTCACCGGTTACTATTGGAACTGCTGTTGATTTCAGCAAGGATGGGGTTATTGTTTCATCTGGTAACGAACATACAGTTGATGGAACATCAATTAAGCTTGGTGCTGTTGGAACAACTCCGGCAGGTGTTGAGATTGTAAATCCTTATGCAAGTAATGCAGCTATTGCTAGCGAAACATATGTAGATGCTCTTATGAACAATGGTGAAACTTTCAATGCTTTTGTTTATAGAAAACCTGTAAATAACGTACAGGGGAATGAGAGCAATACACCAGCAACTGATGTTTTCTATGTAGCTCCATACGCAACTGTAGAAGAAGCACAGAAAGCAGCTTCTGAATCAGGTGGTAAAATTGAAATTGTAGAAAGTCTTGAAGAACTTACTTATGCTACAAAACAGGGAAATGATGTTGTTAATCTTATGACAAACTGGGACCCAAGTTATCCAAACATTAAGATTATGAACTTGGCTCAGATTACAGGTGCAAGTGAATCTTCAGCTGCTGCATTGAATTTTATTGCTCCTGAATGGAAAACAGGTGTTTCTGTATCTATGTGGGTAAAAGCTACATCTGATAAATCAGTACCTGTATTTACATTTATCAATAGCAACAAGGAAGAAATCGGAAATTATAATGACAATAATTGTGGCGCAATTCAATTTTACACAGACGGTTCATTTGCATATGTACCTGCTTCAAAAGTAGATGGTTCAACAAGAGGGGCTGCAGTACAGAATATGTATACTTACAAATTTGATAGTGACTCTGTCCCATCAAAAAAAGTTGGTAAGTGGGTATACGTAACAGTTAACATCAAAAATGATGGTGTTGAAGTTTATTACAATGGTAATAAATCAACAACTATAAAGGGTGTAAAAAAATTAAATTGTGAAGGTTATGTTGGAAAAGGTAATCATAAATATTTTAATTATGGTTTTGGAGCATATACACAGCAGAATTTAAGTAAAATTCTTTCAGATAGTGCATATACACAGATTCTTAACACAAAATCATTAACAGGTGAAAATGCTATTAAATTAGCTTCACTTGATAAAATTTTATCAGCTGGCGGTAAAAAAGAAGATTATTATTCTATGTTAGGTTATGGACGTGATTCAGAATCACCAAAAGGTATAACAATCTTGGATTATATCTCAAAACCTAGTACACAGTTATATATCGGTGGCGATAACGGAACTGCTGTTTGGGCTACTGGTATTCAGTCAGCAGATGGCGCAAATCTTGAAGTAAAAGATATTGTATTTGATGACGAACCTGCAACAGCTGAAGATGTTGAAAATGCTTTCCTCACAACAGAAATGAAAGTTGCAGAAGAACAGCCAATCGAAAGCACAAACGCTGCAGCAATGAAAGCATATGACTATACACTTGATGACATGGAAAATGCAGAAGGTGTTAATAAGTTAAACGAAGAACATAATGAAGCTGCTTTCGCAACAGACGAATTCAATAATTCAGTTATCGTTTTAGGTGCAATCGCAGACCAGGCAAAAGGTGTTGAACTTGACAACCCATTTGTTGGAAACAAAGAAATCAAAGAAACAGTTGCAGAAGCTTTATCAGCAACAGCAATCTCCTTCAACGGCTGGACTGTTGCTCATTCTGAAGGTGACTTAAAATACAACAGAGTAAATGACAGTGCAACAAAAACAGAGGCTGTAGATAAATTTGCAACAAACGCTAAATCAAGCGTTGAACAGTATGAAAGAAGACAGCTTGTTAAACTTGCTGAAAGTGTTTATGTAACAGGCTGTTCACCAGAACTTGTTGGAGATTCTACAACAGACTACGCAGTTAAATTTGCTGAAGACGGAACTACAACAGATGCTCTTACACTTATCTGGTCAAATATGGTAGCAGATAAAAATGATAAGAATGGTACAGGTGGTTCTTTAGCAAATAGAAATAATTTCAGAAAACAGTTATGGAATAACAACGATAAGCTTCAGCTTTCAAACGAAGACTTTATTAAATATACAGAAGGTATAACAGCAGGTGCAATTACTCTTGAACTTGCTAAAAATGTATTACCTGATGGAAAATCATTTGATGAAATGTATCCTGCATATGCATCAACAGCTGACCCGGCCAATACTACAACAAGTCCATATGCATTCCCATATCCAACATGGAAGAAGGGTGCAACAGTATCAACATGGGTTAAAGTTGCAACAGATGCTTCTGCAACAGTATTAGAGTTTACAGATGCAACAGCAACACTTAACTTAACA
>JAGARF010000127.1 GCA_017622395.1 Clostridia bacterium
AAAATATCCTCTTTAAAGTTATATAAATAATAGTTTGAGTCGGATTTGAAATAAATATAATTACCATTAGGAGATACTAATTCGATTTTAATGTTTGAAGTTGAATATCCAATATTGCGTTTTTCTTCGGTTATGATGTCATATACATATAATCCAGTTGTATTTGTGTAATATATTTTATTACCACTATTATTATATTTAGCAACATTATATGTTATTTCCGGAGTTAACACATTTGATAAGACATCTTTGTTATCTAACATCGTTTCAATATCCGTATTTATTTGGACTCCTGCAATTTTTTTATCTAAATCATATTGCATAATGCTTTGTACAGGAGAACCGTAATATAAATTATTATTTTTTTCTTTAAGTTTAAGTACAGTGTCATATATAATTTTATCATTTGCAAGTAAAGATAAATCAACTTCATTTTCCTCTATAACAAAATAATCAGAACTAATTTTATCAAACAACCACTGCGAATTTTCGTTCACCTGAACATAAAGTCCGCTTGCAAGTCCGTAATCAAAGGTTTCTTCTGTGTCAAGCAAATCTACTTTTATTTTCTGCCATTTACCTTGAACAAAATCTTCTCCCAGTTCATAAATTCCGTCTTTGTCTTTATCACTGTTTACTTTTACATATTTTTTTCTTCCGTCAACTTCACCGTATACATAAAAAGAAACTGCTTTTGCTTTGTACTTAGGTTTAATCCACACATTTACAATATTTGTTTTTGCCGAATATTCCTCAATTTTAAGTTGTTCCGATTCTGTATTATCGTCTATTTTGATTAATGCTTGTATATATGTATCCCATGACTGTGCTCTTGTTTTGAGGGTGTAATTTCCTTCTTCCGGCAAGATAAATTCAAAGTTGTATGTGCCATTTTCTGCACTTGTATATTGATTGATATACACAATGTTTTCATTATTATCAAAAACACATAATGCTATTTCTTCATTAGCATTTGTATATCCTATTCCCTTGATTGTGTGACCTTCCTTTGTGATTTGTAAATTACTGCTGTTTAAAATTTGTTCTTGCTCATTTTTATTATCTGCAATAAAATATTCAATACTTTCTTTTAGCGATATATATGTAGTTGCGTCTTTCCCTGAAACACAAAGAGAAAATTTACCTGAATATGCGTCTTCCGAAATGCTTTTTTGTCCGTTAAAATTATTTCTTTTTATTGCATATACTTCATTTTTTTCTTCATAATCTGTATTTAAAGGAAAACTTTTAACAGACTCTTTAAATAAATCATTATTCACAGTTTCTATCTCTGTAAAGTTTTCTGTTTTGGGAAATGAGGTGCTATCCCACATAGAAATTGTTCCATTGTAATTATCATAATTAGTGCGTGCTTGTTCTTCTGTTGTTATGACCGATAAATATTTAAACTCATCTATTTGTCCACAAAAGTTCTTTCCTATAGTCATATTATTATAGTTGTTGCTCAAATAATCAGTTGTATAATAATCGAGTGTATATGAAACTATTTCTTTGCCGTTTAAAAATAGTCTTATAGTACCGGAATTATAGCTTGTTATTATATAATACCAGGTGTCTTTCTCTAATAAATTTTCTTCAGGGATAGAAACACTTATTTCTTCCTTTCCTGCTAATTTTGTCCATGCACTAAGCTTTCCTGTCCTTTTATCAAGGCTTAGTGTGAAACAGTCAGAAATTTTTATTATTTCTGCAATACCCGATTCCTCCAATTTAGTTTTGATCCAAAACTGTGTAGAAAATGCTTTTATTGGATATAATTCCGAAGGATTTTCTATTTCTATGTAGCAATTATCGGCTCCCTTAAACTCAGCGGAATTGTTTATCAATCCAGCAGTAAGAGAAACATTATTAAGTTTTCCTGCATAGTTGTGTTGACTTTGGTTTTGTACATAATTTTGAAATAAATCATCAAAATTATAGTAAATTTTCAAGTTTGTTTCCTCAGCAGAAACATAAGTAATCTGCCCCATTAGTATAAGTACGGCAATCAGCGTACTTATTGTTCTTTTCAATGCTTTTGTAAATTTCATAAAATCTCTCCTTTGCCATTTTTTGACATTTTATCATAAATGGTAAATTTTGTCAACGGTTTGGCTAAATAAGAAAGTGGTTGAATGTTTTTTGAATTTATGATATACTGACTATGTATATTATGAAAGAGAGGTGTCTTATGGAAAGATGCATACTTGTGGTTGATGATGAACAGTCTATTGTTGACATTTTGAAGTTCAACCTTGCAAGAGAGGGCTACAGGGTAATTGAGGCATATGACGGCGAAGAAGGGTACATAAAAGCCATTTCCGAAAAGCCTGACCTTATACTTCTGGATGTTATGCTTCCTAAAATGGACGGCTTTGATGTGTGTAAAAAAATAAGAGAGATTTCTTCTGTTCCTATCATTATGCTTACGGCAAGAGACGAGGAAATTGACAAGGTTTTAGGTCTTGAGCTTGGTGCAGACGACTATATGACAAAGCCTTTCGGTGTTCGTGAGCTGATGGCAAGAGTTAAGGCTAACTTAAGGCGTCTTTCACAGCCTGCATCGGAGGAAAAGGGCGATAAAATGACCTTCGGTACTCTTGTTATTGACAACGAAAAATACGAGGTTTCAAAAGCAGGAGCGGTTATTGAACTGACGGTAAGAGAATTTGAGCTTTTGAAATTCCTTGCAGCTCAGCCCGACAAGATTTTCACAAGAGAAAATCTTCTTGAGAAGGTTTGGGGTTATGAGTATTACGGAGATTTAAGGACTGTTGATGTTACAGTCAGAAGATTGAGAGAGAAGCTTGAAGACGATCCTGCAGAGCCGACTTATATATTGACAAAACGAGGCGTTGGATACTTATTTAAAAATCAGAAGTAAAGGAGAATGAGCCTGAATAAAATTACACATCTTGCACTTTTTTACTCATTTATGTACACAAAGTACACTTAAGTCTAAATCAGCACAATCTGCGTAATTTTCTTTCAGTCTTCAATTAAAAAAGGAGTTAATGAATTATGTACGAAATGGTAAGACTTGAGCCTGTTGAGGCAAATAAAGGTATTTACGGTAAAAGACCTCTTGAAGAGGTAAGAGTTGTAACAACAATAAGAGATATGTTTGATTCAAGCTGTGAGCTTTTTGCAGACAAGGTTGCTTTCTTAAGAAGAGCATCACAGAAATCAGGCTGGACAGAAATTACTTATAAAGAAGCAGGCAGAGATGTTTATGCTCTGGGTACTGCACTTATAAAGCTTGGTCTTAAAGACAAGAAAATCGCAATTATCGGTGAAAACAGATATGAATGGGAAATTTCATATCTTGCAGTTGTAGGCGGTGTTGGTACTGTTGTACCTATCGACAAGGAGCTTACTGATGTTGAAATAAGAACACTTTTAGATGCTGCAAATGCAGATGCTCTTATTTACTCTCCAAAGCTGAGAAAAAAATATCCTGAGCTTTTTGAAACACTTGGGGTTAAATTAATCTGTATGGAGGAACACGATACAGACGAAAGCTTTGATGAATTAATCAAAGCAGGTAACCTTTTGATTGAGCAGGGTGACAGAAGCTTTATAGACGAAGAGGTTAAGCCTGAGGATATTGATATTCTTCTTTTCACATCAGGAACATCAGGTGATGCAAAGGCGGTTATGCTTTCACATAAGAATGTTGCATCAAACCTTATGAATATGTGTTCTATGATGGATATAAGACCTGAGGACAGATTTTTCTCAATGCTTCCTCTCCACCACACATATGAATGTACCTGCGGTTTCCTTTGTCCGCTTTACAGAGGCTCATCAATCTGCTACTGTATGGGACTTAAATATATTGTTAAAAATCTTCAGGAATACAAGCCTACTATGGTTTTGACAGTTCCCCTTGTAATTGAAACAATCTACAAGCAGATTTTAAGAACAATTGAAAAGAACGGTATGACCAAAAAGGTTGAGCTTGGTAAGAAAATTACAGGACTTCTCCTTAAATTCGGTATTGATAAGAGAAAGCAAATCTTTAAACAAATTCACGATAACTTAGGCGGTAACATAAGAATGTTTATTGCAGGTGCGGCTGCAGTTGACCCTGTTGTTGCAAAAAACTTCAGAGCATTCGGTCTTCACGCAATTCAGGGCTACGGCTTAACAGAGTGTGCACCAATCGTTGCTGTTAACAGAGAAGAACTTTATGACGATGCTGCCTGCGGTCTTCCAACACCTCAGCTTGAAGTAAGAATAGATAATCCTGATAAGGACGGTCTTGGAGAAATCGTTGTTAAGGGCGAAAATGTTATGGTTGGCTACTACCAGAAGCCTGAGCTTACAGCAGAGGTTATTAAAGACGGCTGGTTCTATACAGGCGACATCGGATATATGAAGAACGGCTTTATCTATATCACAGGCAGAAAGAAATTCGTTATCATTGCCGCAAACGGAGAGAATGTTTTCCCTGAAGAAATCGAACAGCTTTTAAACAGAGCAGACATTATCAGCGAATGTATGGTTTATGAAAAGAAAGACGAAAACGGTAAGGTTTCAATTGCCGCTCATATTCTTCCGGACAAAGATGCAGCAGCAGAAATCTTAGGAGCAGACTATACAAAGGATATGCTTTCTGAAAAAATTCAGGAGGAAATCAAAAAGGTAAATGCTATGATGCCTCCGTTCAAAGCGGTTACAGATTTTGACATCAGAGAAACAGACTTCATTAAGACAACAACTAAGAAAATCAAAAGACACGAAAACTAAAGGGAATGCGCGGAGTTGTCCAAAGGACACTCCGCATCGATATAAATTCCTATGGAATTTTCGATATGTACTTTGTACTCGATATGCCTTACGGCTCGATGTGTTGCTTCGCAACGAGTCTTAAGGCATTTTTCCTATTCCCTTGCAATTTTATTATTAAGTGTTGGGTTTTACTTGACATTGAAGGAGCAAAATGGTATCATACACATAAAGTAATAACATTTTATTAGTTTAAGGAGCGTGTTGTTATGTTTAAAACAGTAACACCTGAAAGTGTTGGTATTTCATCAGAAAAGGTTCTTGATTTTTATAAATTTTTAGATGACCACGGCTTTCAGACCCATAGTGTAATTATGGCAAGAGGAGATAAAATCTTCACAGAGGGCTACTGGGCACCATTTCACAAGGATTTTCAGCACAAAATGTATTCTGTTTCAAAAAGCTTTGTTGGTATTGCGGTAGGTCTTGCTGAGCAGGAGTGTCTTTTATCTCTTGACGATAAATTATTAAAATATTTCCCTGAATATGAAAAGGATGCACATCCTTTCTTAAAGGAGCAGACCTTAAGGGATATGCTTAAAATGAGCACATCAAGAATAAACAATATAAATTGGTTTGCATCAGGCACAAATGACAGATGTGATACATATTTTCAGGCAAAATGCAACAAGGTTTCAGGATCTTTCTTTGATTATGACAGCCCAGGCTCATTTATGTTAAACAGCGTGGTTGAAAAGGTAACAGGAATGCCTTTCCTTGAATATTTATATGAAAAAGCATTAAAATACGCAGGCTTTTCTGAAAAGGCATATTGCTTAAAATGCCCCGGAGGACATTCCTTTGGCGACTCAGGTGTTATGTGTACTGCAAGAGACCTTTTGACCTTTGCAAGATTTGTAATGGATAAAGGTTATATTGACGGCAAAAATTATATAAACGAAGAATATATTAAAGAGGCTGTTAAAAAACAATGCTCAAACAACACCTATGGCTTTGAATACGCACATTTAAAGGGTTACGGCTATCAGATATGGAAGATGCCAAGAGACGGCTTTGCGTTTATCGGTATGGGTGACCAATTTGCAGTTTGCGACCCTGAAACAGACTTTATCTTCATTATAAACTCAGATAATCAGGGCGAGCCTCATGCAAGACCTTTCATCTTTGATGAAATTTACAGAAGCATTATTCCAAATCTGGGTGAACCTCTCCCTGAAAACGAAAAGGCACATAAAGAGCTTCTTGATTATGTTTCAAACCTTAAGCTCTATTCTTTAAGAAACGGCGAAAAGAAAACTAAAACAGCCGATGCGATTAACGGCGTTACATACAAGCTTGAAGAAAATCAAATGGGAATTGAATGGATCAGATTTGAATTTGAGGACGAAAAAGGAAAAATGTTCTGGAAAAATGCTCAGGGCGAAAAGGAACTGCCTTTTGGTATGGGTTACAACGAATTTGCTAAATTTCCGCAAGAAGGCTACAGCGATATGATTGCAACCTATCCTTGCGAGGGAAATATGTATGATGCAGCAATCTCTGCTATCTGGGACGATGAAATCAAGCTTATCATAAAGGCACAGATTATTGACAAATACTTCGGCAGACTTTCAATGTCATTTGCTTTTAAAGACGGACATATAATGGTAAGATTTAATAAAACAGCAGAAGCATTTTTAGATGAATATGATGGATTTGCAATAGGTAAGAAAATATAACAATAATGGCGACCCTGCGGGGTCGCCATTATTTAATCTGCAAGCAGTTGTTTTTCGATTTCTTTTTTAAGTCTTTTTATAATTCTTTTCTCAAGACGGGAAATGTAGGATTGGGAAATTCCAAGTATTGAGGCAACCTCTTTCTGGGTCAGCTCGTCTTCTCCCGATAGTCCGAATCTCAGACTTATTATTTCTCTTTCTCTGCTTGAAAGCTTGGAAAGTGCGTCATTTAAAAGCTGTTTGTCTACCTCGTCGTCTATGGTTTTCTGAATTAAGTCAACATCAGAGCCAAGGACATCTGATAAAACAAGCTCGTTTCCGTCGCTGTCTGTGTTTAAGGGTTCATCTATGGATATTTCCTGTTTCTTGCCTGATATTTTCCTTAGATGCATCAATATTTCGTTTTCTATACATCTTGAGGCGTAGGTTGCAAGCTTTATGTTCTTATCGGCTTTAAAGGTGTTTATTGCTTTAATAAGACCTATTGTGCCGATTGAAATCATATCCTCGGTGCTTACGCCTGTATTTTCAAATCTTCTTGCTATGTATACCACAAGTCTTAGGTTGTGTTCTATTAATATTTTTCTGTTTTCTTCGTCTGTTATGTTAAGCACAAGCTCTCTTTCCTTTTCGGGTGTTAATGGCGGAGGAAGTATTTCTCCGCTTCCTATGTAATAAACTCCTTTTTCTCTAAAAATCAGCCTAAGCAGTTTTCTTATAAATCTAAACATTCAGAGCCTCCAAGTAATATATCAAAATTATTTTCAAAATCCTCATCAACGGGGATAACTGCATATGTAACCTCTTTTCCGTCTATTAAAAGCTTTTCGGGAATAAAGCCTTCTTTTTCTGCCATACCGCTTATGGTTGTGTATGAAAGGGTGCAGACCTTTTTATCTTTGATTTTATCGGTGTATTTCTTGTTTACAAAAGCTACGGGAAAACCCTCGGGGGTTGTAAGGGTATTTCCCGTATCAACAAAGCCTGAAAGCCTTACCCTTTTTCCGTTGCTTTCTATCTCAACCATTTTATAAAGCTCTCTTTTCCTTATTCTTGCGTGAGAGCTTTCAATAAAAAGATTTAAAATAAAAAGAAAAATCAGGAAAATAAGAAATATGTAAGGATAACCGAGATTTAAAAACAAAGCGTTTTCGCTGTGTTTAAGCTCAGTAAAGGAAGAAAAGGCAATGTAAATTCCGCAAAGGCAAAAGCTTGATGCAAAGAGAGTGCAAAGGAGCCGTATGTAACCTCTTAAAGACTGCCTGTAGCTTATGTAAACCATAACAAAAGCACAAAGAAGCTTTAAAAGTGCGTTAATAAAAGGATGTATATAGCAAATGACAGAAAAAATGCCGTAAAATGCACCGAAACACCCTCCAAGCACAAGCCTTACCCAGCGGATTTTAAGCTTTAAAACATACCCCGAGGCATATAAAAGCAAGGTGTTTACAATAAAGTTGTAAATAAATAATATGTCAAGATACACAACCACCGCCCTCACCTCATATTTATTATACAACCTTTAAACCGCAGATTTTGTCATAACAACGCATAAAAATAAATTAAATTTGTATGAATAATGTCATAACTATGCACATATAATATATTGACAATATTTATATTGTATTATATAATGAGTGTGAAGGAGTTGATAATATGGCAGTTACAAATATAACTATGCGTATAGATGAAGAATTAAAAACTCAGTTACAGGAGCTTGTTTCAAACCTGGGTATGGATATGACAACCTTTTTTACCTTGTCTGCAAAACAAGCTGTAAGAGAACAGGGTATTCCTTTTGATATTTCTATGCGTGTTCCAAACAGCGAAACAATTGAGGCTATTGAGGAAGTGAAAGCAATGAAGAAAAATCACTCTCTCGGAAAAACATATACAGATGTTGATGAAATGATGAAGGAGTTACTTGGCTGATGTATTCAATAAGACCTACTTCAAAATTTCAAAAAGACCTGAAACGCATAGAAAAAAGAGGATATAATATTTCATTGCTTGCTGACATAATCAAAAAATTAGCAAATGGAGAAAAGTTGCCAGAAAAGAATAAAGACCATTCTCTTTCGGGTGATTATGCAGGCTGCAGAGAATGTCACATTACGCCTGATTGGCTGCTGATATATGAAATTGCAGATGATGAACTAATATTGTACCTCACACGAACAGGCACACACAGCGACCTATTTAAGTAAAAGATGGAAAAAGATGATGTTTTATTCATAAGGCACATTCTTGATAAGGACAAGGTGTGCCGCAGTAAAAATATTCTAACCTCAACAGGCTTTCTTGATGCACATCAGCAAAGCCTTGTTTTTGAGCATAAAAATGAATTTTACTGTCCTTTTGTTTTGTGGGGCGGTTTTGATGATGCAGAAAGAAAAGTTCTTTTCTTTCTGCCTGATTACTTAGAAGAAGTACCAAATGATGAAATTGCAGTTGTTAAAGCCTCTTTTGCAAAAGGGGTTAAGCTTGCACATAAGGATTTTTTAGGGTCTGCACTTAGCCTTGGAATTAAAAGGGAAAACACAGGGGACATTTTAATTTGTGAGGACTTTGCACAGATTTTCATTTTGCCAAAGCTTTCTGATTTTTTCCTTACAAATTACACAAACGCAGGCAGACAGACACTTTCCTGCTCCATAATTTCAACAAACGAGGTTTCTCTGCCAATTCAGGAAACACAGCTTAAAACAGTAACACTTGCCTCTATGCGAGGGGATTGTATAATCTCTGCACTCTTTTCCATTTCAAGGAGCAAGGCAACGGAGCTTATAGAAAAAGGCAGAGTTTTTGTTAATGACACACCATTTTTAAAGCCTGACAGACCTTTAAATTCAGGGGACAAGGTTAAGGTTACAAAATCGGGCAGGGCAATCATTGAGGAAATCGGCGGAACAAGCAGAAAAGGCAGAACCTTTGTGACCTTTAAAATATATAAATAATGCTTGCCCCAAGCAGTAATTACTGATATAATAATAAATGATTATGGTCTAAACGGCAGGAACAAAGGTATTCCACCTCATCCACCGCAAAGCGGTCCCCCTTCCCCTCAAGGGGAAGGCATTTCCTGCTCTACGAGAGGTATTTTATGAAAGACTTTTTACCGATCAGCAAATCGGATATGGAAAAAAGAGGAATAGATCAGCTTGATTTTATATTAATAAGTGCTGATGCGTATGTTGACCACTCGTCTTTCGGTCACGCAATCATTGCAAGGACCTTAGAGGCAAACGGCTACAGCGTTGGTATTATTGCCCAGCCTGATTGGCACAGCTGTGAGGATTTTAAAAGGCTTGGCAGACCAAGGCTTGCGGCTTTGGTTTCAACAGGAAATATTGACTCTATGGTGTGTCACTACACCGCATCAAAAAAGAAAAGAAACGACGACAGCTACTCCCCCGGCGGAAAAAGCGGATACCGTCCAGACAGACCTGCAATTGTTTATACAAACAGGCTTAAAGAGGCATTCGAGGGGTTAGATGTTATAATCGGCGGTATTGAGGCATCTCTTCGCAGATTTGCACATTATGATTATTGGGACGATAAGGTGCGAAATTCAATAGCTATAGATTCAGGTGCAGACCTTGTTATATACGGTATGGGCGAAAAGCAGATTGTTGAAATTGCAGACAAGCTTAATGAGGGCTTTAAGGCATCTGAAATCACCTTTGTTGACGGTACCTGCTATGTTGCAAAAGAGCCGCCTAAAGATTCGGTTATTAGTCCCTCATACGAGGAAGTTAAAAGAGATAAAAAGAAGTACGCAGAGTGCTTTATGATACAGTCCGACAATCAGAATTCCCATTCGGGGAAAATCTTGGCACAAAAGCATCATGACAGATATGTTATAGTAAACAAGCCCATGGCTCCATTGACCAGAAAAGAGCTTGACAGAACATATTCTCTGCCCTTTATGGGAAATTATCACCCCATATATGAAAAAGACGGCGGAATTCCT
>JAGARF010000128.1 GCA_017622395.1 Clostridia bacterium
AGCTTTTCGGTTATTGTTTCTATTATTTCCGGTGATGACACCATTCCTGTTTTAACTGCATCGGGGAAAATATCGCAAAATACCGCATCAAGTTGTTTTTCTACGAACTCAGGCTTCATTTCCTCAACACCTGTAACCCCCATTGTATTTTGTGCTGTAACTGCAGTAAGAACACTCATTGCATACATTTTATGCATAGTTATTGTCTTAATATCTGCCTGTATTCCTGCTCCGCCGCTGCAATCCGACCCTGCTACTGTTAACACCTTTTTCATATACTTTTCCACCTTTCAACAAATTCTTTTGCATCACCTTTAAAAAGTGCACTGCTTACTGCAATACCATCTATACCGCTGTCTTTTAAGCCGCTCATATTATCAAGGGATATGCCTCCTATTGCAACCACAGGAATTGTCACAACTCTGCATATTTCTCTAAGTTCAAAAAGCGAAAGAGGGATTACATCATTTTTTGTTTCTGTAGGAAACATAGCTCCGCATCCTATATAGTCTGCACCATCTTTTTCCGCCTGCATTGCTTCTTCCCTGTTGTGAGCTGAAAGTCCTATAATTTTATTTTTCAACATTTTCCTTGCATCTGATATTTTCATATCTCCCTGACCTAAATGAACACCATCTGCATCAATCTCCGCAGCAATGCTTACATCATCATTAATTATAAAAAGTGCTTTTCCTTCACAGATTTTCTTTACCTTAAGTGCCATTTCCAGGAATTCTTTTCTATTTGCATTTTTCATTCTGAGCTGTATGATTTTCACCCCGCCGTTTATGGCTTTTTCTATACTTTCTGCATCAGGGTTATTGGGTGTAACACCATATACAGAAAACATTTCTCTACTTAATTTCATACAAAATATTCTCCTTTATTTTTTCGTCAGTAATACTGTGTAGTTCGTTAAAAAAATTCACTTTAAAGTCACCGATTTTATCGCACTCTGCAAGCTGTGCTGAAACTGCCATTGCAGACACAGCTTTTACTGCTTGCTCAAAATTGTTTTCTACAGCAAGATATGATGCAATTATTCCTGAAAGCATACAGCCTGCACCTGTTATATATTTCAACATTTCTGTTGAATTTTTTATTAACACCGTTTTCTTTCCGTCTGTAATTATATCTGTTTTACCTGTTACAACAGCTATTGTGTTAAGCTTTTCGGCAAACCTTCTGACATTTTCTGTGTCTTCAATACCATCAGTAGCATCAACACCGCAAAAAGAAGTATTTTTAAGTATACTGTTAAATTCCGATGCATTTCCTTTGATGACAGTAAATTTAATCTTTTTAATAAGCTTTAATATTGCCTTTTTTCTGTAAGTATTCCCCGCTCCCACCATATCAAGAACTACAGGTATTCCCATTTTATTTGCAGTTTTACCTGAAATCTGCATTGCATGAAGCTTTTGCTTGTTTAGTGTTCCTGTGTTCAGGTTCAGAGCATCTGAATTTTCTGTTACCTCTTTAACTTCCTTTACACTGTCTGTCATTGTGGGGGAAGCCCCCACCGCAAGCTCCGCGTTTGCCACATCGCCTGCGGTTACATAATTTGTTATGTTATGTATTATTTTCATATTTTCTTTGTCCTTTTTAATGCATAGAGAATTACCGCCGAAATTATCACACCGCCCAGTGAGCTTACGGAAAATGGTATTACCATAGCAAAAAGAGCTGTTTCCTTCCCCATTATAAATGTTGCAATGGGATAGGTTAAAATTGCACCTATTATGCCTGTTCCAACAAGCTCACCTGCAAGTGCTAAAGGCAGTTTTTTACTATATTTGTATAAAATTCCTGCAAGATATGCACCGCACATACTTCCCGGGAATGCAAAAAGCGTTCCTATTCCAAGTAAATTTCTTATAAGTGCTGCAGTAAATGCCATTAAAAGACTCCACCCTGGTCCAAGCAGTACTGCTGAAACCACATTAACAAGATGTTGAACAGGACTGCATTTCGACGCACCTACAGGAATTGAAATGAGTGACCCCACTACTGCAAGAGCTGTTAAAACCCCTGCTAAAACAAGTTTTTTGCTTCTTTCGTTTTTCATAAAACAACCTCTTTTCATATAAAATAGTCGGTAAGAGGTCATTTCCTCACTCTCACCCCGAAACACGGGTTCCCATCGCACATATATCTTTTAAAGAAACTCAAACCCATAAGGCGCTCCCCTCGGTATTTTTACAAGTTTCCATTTGGCAAGTAGTTATCTTCCTTTTAACAATGCCAGCAAAAATGTTGCTATCATTGCAGGAAGTGTGCATCCCACCGCAAAATCTATATTCATAAATATGCGGTATATCAAAAATCCCACAAGCCATATTGCAAGATTTACGATGCTAAAGCCTTTATTCTCGCAGTTTCTTCTAAGCACAAAGAAATCTGCGAGCTGAATTGCAATCATAGGTGCAAAAACAGAACCTATGAAATACAAAAAGCTTTCAAACTCGTTTACAGGAGCAAATACTGCAAGTATCGTTCCTATAACCGCTACAAGTATTGACCAATGCTTTATGTTCGCCTTTTTATTTATACTGTTTATGCTTACCCCGGCAGAGTATGCATCTAAGTATGTAGTTGTCACTGTAGAAAAAATAACTATAAGGATAGCAAACACACCAAGGCTTGATTTTGAAAGCATTACCGCTATATCGCTTTCACCTGTAAAAATCGCCATTCCCATACCGATTACATACATAAAGCTACTTACAAAGAAATAAACAACTGCACTCACCGCTGATGCTTTAACAGGTTCTTTAGCTTCCGATGTATAGTCAGATATTAACGGCAGCCAGGAAAGAGGCATTGCAACCGAAAGCTCTACAGCTTGTCCGAAAGTTATTTCCCCTATAGCCAATTCTGCATTATTATCACCCATAAAGATTTCAAAAGCCAGAAAGACTGTCAGTATGAACAGCAAGGACATTGCAAGTATATTAAGCTTGTCAAGATTTTTATCTGCTGAAATCCATACTATAATCAAAGCACCGATAATTATGCTCCACAGCCATTCATACGGCATAGGACAAACAAGATTTGCAGCCGATGCACCCGATACAATCATAATAGCAGTCCAACCCACAAGCTGAGCTACATTAAGTGATGAAAACAGAAGTGTCCCTTTACCTCCAAAGGACATTTTAACGGTGTCCATCGCATTTTTTCTGCTTTTTCCTCCGATTACCCCTGAAACGAATAACAAGAAACAGCCAATAATGTGACCTACTGTTATTGCCAGAAACCCTTTTCCAAAGCCTAAGGCCGCAAAAGAAACACCTGTTAGTATTTCTGCAAGAGACACTCCTGCTCCAAACCATATTAATGCACTTGATTTTAATGTCATAAACTTTACCTCCAATAAAAAACGGATATACCTGATGGTATATCCGTAAAATAATCTTGTTTATTCCTACGGCGGCATTATCCGCATCAGGTTATACGGGTCGAAGTTGATTACTTCCTCTCAGCCTGCAAGCACAAGCTCCCCAAAAACTTATATTCAGTTTTTCTGCATTATAACACTACTATTTCTTTTTGTCAAGATATTTTAAAAGACCTTTGTATCCTCTTAATATATCATCATATGTTTCATCAAAATTGCCTGTGTACCAGGGGTCGGCAATATCGCCTTTTTCACCTGCAAAGTTTAAAAGCTTTGAAACCTTGCCGTCTTTGTCCTCAACAATTCTTGCAATATTCCTTGTGTTAAAAGAATCCATAGCTATTATATAGTCAAATTCTTCGTAATCTTTTTTAGTCATTTGTCTTGCGGTTTTTCCGCTTACTGAAATATTAAACTGTGCAAGTTTCTGTCTTGTTCCCCTGTGAACAGGATTACCGATTTCTTCCGTTGAAGTTGCGGCAGACTCAATTAAAAACTCTTTTTCTCTGCCCTCTTTTTTAACTAAATCCTTCATAACAAATTCCGCCATGGGACTTCTGCATATATTTCCGTGACAGACAAATAATATTTTTATCATAAAATCACCATTTATATTGTACTATGCTAAATTACACTTGTCAATATAAGGTAAAATGTGATATACTCTCAAAGAAGGATGTGACATTATGAAATTCTGTAATGAAGAAAATATCAAAAAAATTGATAAATATCTTGAAAAAAACAAAGAAAGCATTGTAAATGAGCTTATGGAGCTTGTAAAAATACCATCAGTTCAAGGCGAGGCACTTGAGGGTATGCCCTTCGGTAAAGATTGCCACAGTATGCTGGATGCCGCTGCAAAGCTTTATGAAAAAAACGGCTTTAATGCTGTCACAAAACACAGTGAAGGCTATGGCTATGCAACATACGGCGAAGCTGAAAAGACAATAGGTCTTTTTGCTCACGGTGATGTTGTTCCCGTTGATGACAGTTGGATATATACAAAACCTTTTGAGCCTGTTGTTTCAGGAAGATATATAATCGGTAGAGGCTGTAACGACAATAAATCAGGTATTATTTCTGCTCTTTATGCGGCAAAAGCAATAAGAGATTTGGACTTTCCGCTTAAAAGCAAGCTTATGATGATAACAGGTATAAACGAAGAAACAGGAATGATTGATATTGAAAACTTTGCAAGAAACGAAAGAACACCAGAGCTTACACTTGTTCCTGATGCAAACTACCCTCTTGTTAAAGGCGAAAAGGGAATTTTCCATTTCAACATTACTTCTAAAAAAGCATTTAAACAAATAAAGAAGTTCAAAGGCGGCTGTGCCTATAATGTAGTTCTTGACAAGGTGGAAGTGGAACTCAATTACAGCGATGCTCTTTTAAATGAACTTAAAGAATTAAATATTGGTGCTCGTTCTGAAGAGGATACAATTTATATTACATTCAAGGGTATGTCCAGCCATGCGGCACATCCTGAACATTCTGATAACGCATGATTAAAAGCCGTAAATGCCTTAAAAGACTTAAAAGCTCTTTGCGAAAACGACAAAGAAATTTTAGAAGAAATATCAAATGTACTTGACGGCTACGAGGGCAGATATTTTGGCATTGAAAGCGAAGACGAATATTTCGGCAAGCTTACCTGTGCAAACGGCATTGTTGACCTTAAAGATGGCAAAGCTTTTATAACCTTTGATGTAAGATACGGCTTAGTTTATACAACCGAAGAAATCAAAGAAAAAATTATGAAACACTCTAATAAGTGGGAAATAGCTGTTGCAAACGACAGCCCAGGCTACAACCACAACGGAAGTCCTTTAGCTGACGCAATGCTTGATGTTTATAAAAAGCTTTCAGGTGATGAGACGGCAAAACCTGAATATATTTCAGGCGGAACTTATTCAAGACATCTTAAAAATGCATTTTCAATCGGCAACTATGCACCATATAAGGCAGTTAAACCTGATTTCCCTGAAGGTCACGGCTCATATCATCAGCCTGACGAAACAATAGATATCGAAGCACTTTTAGAGTCAATTAAAATCATTATTCTCTTTATCTTAGAGTGTGATGCGATATTATAAATTTAAGGAGCGGTTTTATTGCTCCTTACAGGGTATCGATAAACCTATCGATGCCCTGACAGAGTGCGAAAAGGGAAGTTATATTTTGACAGCCGAAATCCGAAGTGTATGTGGATACATGAGAGGTTTCGGCTGTTAAAAAGCAAGCAATCCCCGAATGTTTTCAATAGACATTCGGGGATTAATGCAACAAAACTTTATGCTATTTATGGTTCGTCAAAAATCGCTTAAGCCCTACAATTTATATAATTTGCTTGCGGTAGAACGACTTTTTCGACAGTCTGCAAGGAGCGGTTTTATCGCTCCTTAAGTAGTTTTTGTTCAATTTCTGTATTACCTGAACTGTTTATAAATTCAACTTTTCCTTTCTCTTTTCTGTCAGAAAGGAGATTTTTTTCATTTAATCTTCTTAAAAGTTCTTTTGCTGTTCCTTTTCCGCCGTCAAATAACTTAACATCTTCTCCCACAACTTTTTTTATCACATTTTTTACAAAAGGATAATGGGTACAGCCAAGTACAATTCCATCAAGCTTTATGTCTTTTAGCGGCTCAAAATATTTTCTTATACAGTTTTCTATTTCAGCACCTTGTAAAATTCCTTTTTCTACAAAACCTACAATTTCAGGACATTCAACAGTATAAATCACAGCATTATCGTCAAACTTTTCCATAAGATTTGCGAATTTTTCAAGTTTTAATGTAAGTGGTGTTGCCATAACAGCAATTTTTGGATGTTCACACATTAGTGCCGCAGGCTTTAGGGCAGGCTCTATGCCGATTACGGGAATATCAAGCATCTCTCTTACCGCCTTCCCTCCTGCACTTGTTGCCGTATTACAGGCAATAACAATCGCTTTGCACCCTTTATTCCTAAGATATTTTGCATTTTCTACAGTAAGTTTTTCTATTTCATCAAAACTTTTCGTCCCGTAGGGAGCATTTTTTGAGTCGCCGAAATATATAAAATTTTCATTGGGCATTATAGAAACAAGCTCTTTTAAAACACTTATTCCGCCAACACCTGAGTCAAAAACTCCGATAGGTGCATTATCTGCCATTTGCTCCCCTCCTTTTGTCAATCATATTTCGGTAGGAGCAATCCCCTACCTGTTTCTTTATTATACTATTTACAGTTTGATTTTTCAAGACTTATTTTTCTTTACTTCTTGCAAAAAGAGCGCCCAGATAACCAAAAAGTATTGCGGCACATATTCCTCCTGAAGATGCCGTTAATCCGCCTGTAAAAATACCTACAATTCCGTCTTTATCAACTGCCTCTTTTACACCTTTTGCAAGAACATTTCCAAAACCTGTCAGAGGGACAGTTGCTCCTGCACCTGCAAAATCAATCAGTTTTTCATATACTCCAAAAGAGCCGAGTATAACCCCAAGCACCACATACATAACAAGTATTCTTGCAGGAGTAAGCATAGTTTTATCAATTAAAATCTGACCAATGCTGCAAATCGCCCCGCCTATTAAAAAAGCCCAAAGATATGTCATTTTCTCACCCTTTCTATTGAAACTGCATGAGCAACCGACGGAATACTGTTGCCTTGATACGCACTTGTTGTACTCATCAACGCCCCTGTTGCCACAAGAAGCACTCTGTCAATTTTTCCCTGCTTAAGCATATCAAATATATATCCTGAAAACACCGATGCACAGCATCCGCATCCCGAACCGCCTGCATGGGCATCCTGTTCTTCTTTATATATCATTGCTCCGCAATCGTAAAATCTGTTTGAAAGGTCCACACCTTCTTCTTTCAGCTTTTCTTTTGCTATACTATAGCCAAACTTACCTAAATCTCCCGTTACAACCATATCAAAATAATTATTTTTAAGCCCTCTGTCTTTAAAATGTGTTTTTATGGTATCTATTGCAGCAGGGGCCATTGCAGCACCCATATTTGAGGCATCTGATATTCCAAGGTCTATGACTTTTCCGGGAGTTACTGCTGTAATAGATATATCACCTCCGCTATCTGATACAAGTGCCGCTCCTGCTGCGGTTACTGTCCACTGAGCTGCAGGAGCACGCTGACCGCCATACTCAAGAGGAAAACGGAACTGTCTTTCACTTGAACAGAAATGGCTTGAGCTTGTGCACATTACTTTTTTGCCGTAACCGCCATCAACACACATAGAGGCAAGAATAAGTCCCTCACAGAATGTGGAACAGGCTCCGTATATGCCAAAAAATGGAATATTAAGCTTTGTTATTCCAAAGCTTGTACCCATACATTGGTTCAAAAGGTCTCCGCCGAATATAAAGCTTATATCCTCAGGCTTGTTTTCTGTCTTATGAAGAACCATAAATGCAGCATCCTTCTGCATTTCGCTTTCCGCCTCTTCCCAGGATTTTTTTCCGTATCTGCCGTCTAAAATTATAGCATCAAAAAATTCTGACATATTACCGTCATTCTCTTTTTTGCCTGCAATGGAGGCACAGCTTACAAGCCTTGGTTTATTATTTAAAATAATTGTCTGCATATTAATCACCCTAACGCATAATATATTAATCCTGAAACGACTGACGCAATTACACCATATGTTATAACAGGACCTGCAATTTTAAAAATATTTGCCGCAACACCTAAAACATATCCCTCATCTTTAAACTCAATTGCAGGAGATACAACTGCGTTTGCAAATCCTGTTATAGGAACAAGCGTCCCTGCACCTGCATGCTTTGCTATTTTATCGTATATTCCGATTGAAGTTAAAAATGCACTTAAAAATACTAATGTTATGCTTGTAAGAGTTCCTGCCTGCTCCTCTGCAAAGCCAAAATAAAGATAGCTGTCATTTAAGAGCTGACCTGCTGTGCATATAATTCCGCCTGTTATATATGCTTTAATCATATTTTTAAACAAAGGGGATTTTGTCACTTTTGTTTTAACATACTTTTTATATTGCTTTTTACTCATATTCATAAATAAAACACCTCTTTTATATTTTTCTTACGCTTAAATTTTTTATACTAAAAAAATTTGACCTTTGTGTCATTTTATAGTATAATTAATTAAATATATATTCTAAAAAGAAGGGGTCTTCTAATTGAAACCAAATAATTCAAAAAATAATAAAGTTTTTAACAGAAATGCCGTTTTAAGCATGCTTGCTCTTGATGCTCCCATTTCAAGAATTGAGCTTTCCAGCAGAAGCGGTCTTTCTAAAATGTCTTTGACTAATATAATTAATGAATTCACAGAGCTTGGGTATATTAAGGAGGCAGGCGTCGACCTTACAAGTACAGGTAAGAAAAAGCCAATTCTTTTAGAGCTTCAGGACAAATGCGTCTGTGCAATAGGTATTAATATCACAAGAAGTCATATTGAAGGCTGCGTTTGCGATATTAAAGGCAATGTTATTTTAACCAAAGAAATTGACTTTCACAACAATTTAAACGACGAACTTCTTATAAATCACTTAACAGACCTTATTTCTGATTTGATAACATCTTCAAAGGTTAAGATTACGGGTATCGGTATTTCTTGTATCGGTCCGTTAGACCTTAAAAGAGGAAGACTTTTATCTCCTACCAACTTCTACGGCATTTCAAATTTAGACCTTGTTGTACCTGTTAAAACAAAATTCAATCTGCCTGTTTATCTGAGAAGAAATAACGACTGTGCCATTCTTGCAGAAAAGTTTTACGGAATTGCAAGAGGTATTAACAATGTTATTTTCCTTGGTATTTCAGGCGGTGTTGGTGCATCTGCTATAATAAATGACAAGCTTATTGTGGGTGCCAATGGTCTTTCCTGTGAAATCGGTCACACAACCATTGACATAAACGGCGAAAAATGCAAATGCGGTAACCGCGGATGTCTTGAAATTTATGCTAACACAGACAGAGCTATCAACGCTGTAAAAGACCAATTCAGTCAGGAAAAAATCACATTCAAGGATGTTGTTGAAGCGGCAAAGGCCGGCAATGCAAAATGTAATGAAGAGCTTGAAAAACTCACAAAATATGTTTCTATTGCAATCACAAACCTTGTTAAGGTTTATGACCCAACTCTAATTGTTTTGGGAAATACCATAACAGGTGCAGGTCCTGAAGTATTAAGGGCAATAAAAAAAGAGGTTATGACTCATTGTGATTTTTCAAATATTGAATACTCAAAATTCAAGGAAAAAGCACCTTTAATTGGTGCTGTTACCGGAGTTTTTGACCATAAATTTTTCAGAAACGCAAAATAACGGAGGACTTATAATTAATGTTATGTACTAAATGCAAAAAAAGACGAGCTGTTATAATGATTAAAAAAATAGAGGGAACAAAGCAGATTGATGAAGGTTACTGCATTTCCTGTGCCAAAGACCTTGGCATTGCTCCTATTGACGATATGATGAAAAAGCTCGGTGTTACCCCAGAAATGCTTGAGGATATGGAAGACCAGCTTGAAGATATGATTGAAAGCGGAGATATCCCCGAGGATTTTGAAAATATGAACCCATTCAGTATGTTTCCATTTCCTATGGAAGACAACAGCGATGCAGAAGATTTTTCTGATGCTCCTAAAAAGAAGAAAGAAAAAAAGCAGAAAAAATCTCAGCTTGATACTTATGGAACAAATCTTAACAACAAAGCTAAAGATGGACAGATAGACAGAATTATTGGCAGAGACAAAGAGCTTTTAAGAGTTATACAGATTTTAAACAGGAGAGCTAAAAACAATCCTGCTTTAATTGGCGAACCAGGTGTTGGTAAAACAGCAATAGCAGAAGCTCTGGCACTGAAAATTGTTGAAAAGCAGGTTCCTTCTAAGCTTCTTGATAAAGAAATCTATCTTATGGACTTTACTGCCCTTGTTGCAGGAACTCAATTCAGGGGTCAGTTTGAACAGAGGGTTAAAGCCATAATTGACGAGGCAAAAGCAAGAGGTAATGTTATTTTAGTTATAGACGAGGTTCATACTATTGTAAGTGCAGGCGGAACAGAAGGCTCTCTTACTGCCGCAAACATCTTAAAACCCGCCCTTGCAAGAGGCGACATACAGATTATCGGTGCAACTACTCTTTCAGAATACAGAAAACACATTGAAAAAGATTCAGCCCTTGAGAGAAGATTTCAGCCTGTTATGGTTGAAGAGCCTTCAATTGAAGAAACCATTGACATAATCAGGGGTATTAAGGACTATTACGAAGAACATCACCACATAACTTTGACAGACGAGGTTATAAAACAGGCTGTTGTTCTCTCAAAGAGATTTATCTATGGCAGATTTTTACCTGATAAAGCAATAGATGTTATTGACGAGGCTGGCTCTGCAGCAAATCTTGACAACGAGTTGTTAACAGAGCTTACAATTTTAAAGAAAGAGCTTAAAAAGGTAGAAAAAGAACTGTCAGCACTTGATGAAAAGGCAGAGGATTTCTTTGAGAAAAACGCAACTTTAAAATCAAAGGAGATTTCATACAAAAACCAGATTGAGGCTTTAGAGCCACAATGCGAAAGCACAGTCCTTTCAACAGATGACATTGTAAAAGTTATCGAAATGTGGGCAAATGTTCCTGTCAAAAAGCTTACAATGAAAGATTCTGACAAGCTTTCTGCATTAAATGAAAGCCTTAAAAAGAAAATAATCGGTCAGGACAAAGCAGCAGACAGCGTTTCAAAAGCAATAATCAGAAAAAGAGCAGGTATTGAAAAAAGACTTCGCCCTGCATCATTTATTTTCGTTGGACCTACAGGTGTGGGAAAAACAGAGTTTGCAAAAGTTTTGACAGAGGAACTTTTCGGTTCAAGCGATGATCTTATCCGTCTTGATATGACAGAGTTCCAGGAACAGCACTCAATTTCAAAGCTTATTGGCTCTCCTCCAGGATATGTTGGTTATGACGAAGCCGGTCAGCTAACTGAAAAAATCAGAAGAAAGCCATACAGCGTTGTTCTTTTTGATGAGATTGAAAAAGCTCACCCAAATGTGTATAACATTCTTCTGCAGATACTTGATGAGGGCAGACTTACTGACTCTCAGGGCAGAGTTGTAAGCTTTGAAAACACAGTTATTATTTTAACATCAAATGCGGGTATTGGCTTTGGTACAGACCCGCTTGGTTTTAACAAAGCAGCAGAAAATATGGAAGTTTTGGCAAATGATAAACTAAAGAAAATCTTCAAACCCGAAATTTTAAACCGAATTGATGAAATTATAACATTTAACAAGCTTGAAGTTGAAGATTTTGAAAAAATTGCGAAGCTTAACATAAATGAGATGGAAGAAGCTCTTCTTGAGAAAGGCATTTCTCTTTATGTTGATGACAAAGCTGTTAAACTCCTTGCTGAAAAAGGATATAGTGAAAAATACGGTGCAAGAGAATTGAGAAGAACTGTTCAAAAACTTGTGGGCGACCCTATTG
>JAGARF010000017.1 GCA_017622395.1 Clostridia bacterium
CTGCTTGCATATCCTCTGGCTAATGTATTTGTAGGTTATGATACGCAGCTTATGGAGCTTACATTGTCAGGTTTCAGATTGTTCGCTCTTTCCTTTATGTTTATGGGCTTTGCCATTTACGGCTCCGGCTTTTTCACCGCACTTAACGACGGTGTTACCTCTGCAATCATTTCTTTTTTAAGAACAATAGTTTTTCAGGCAGCATCAGTTATGCTTCTGCCTATGATTTTAGGCATTAACGGAATATGGCTTTCAATAGTTGTTGCAGAATTTATGGCGATGGTATTAAGCATACTATTTGTATTCATAAAAAGCGATAAATATGGGTATTTGTAACATCATCCCGCTTTAAGCGGAATGATGTTGTGTCCTTACGGACAAAACACAAAAAACGAACCATAGAGATATTTTTATCCAAGTGATATTCCAACTTCGTTGGAGTGATATTTTTGATAAATCAAAAGTGATATTGAAACCATTCGGTTTCAGTGATATTATATTTGCCATTAAACTGTGCGAAGCACAATAGCACTTGGCAAAGCCAAATAAAATTGCATAGCAATATAACTTGCCTCAGGCAAATATAACTGAAAAAGCGACTTGTTTTGACAAGTCGCTTTTTCTGGTGGGGAGAGATGGATTCGAACCATCGAAGCGAGACGCAACAGATTTACAGTCTGCCCCCTTTGGCCACTCGGGAACCTCCCCAAAAAATGGAGCTGGTGGCAGGACTTGAACCTGTAACCTGCTGATTACAAATCAGCTGCTCTACCGATTGAGCTACACCAGCTTATTATTTAACTGACGCAATCACTTAACTTGTATTAAGTCCTGCGTTTCAAGCACAGGACTTATTTTAATACAAATTAACTATTTTGTCAATACCTTTTTTAAAAAATTTTATTATTTTTTTATTTTTATTACTTCTAATGCTTTCTGAAGCTGTAAATCTGCCTCAAAAGGAATAAGTTCTATATCAAAGCCCAAATATTCTTCAGAATTTTCCACTTCATAGGAAGGAGCTACGCCGACCTTATGAATTTTATTTCCTTTTGGAGAATAGAAGTTTCCTATTGTAAGGTGTATACCGCTGTTTCCCGGAAGCTTAAAGGTTGTCTGTATTGAACCTTTGCCATAGGTATTAACCCCTACAATTTCCCCTCTGTTGTTTTCTTTAACCGCAGCTGCAAAGAACTCTGATGCACTTGCACTGTATTCATTAACAAGTACCACAACAGGCTTGCTGTATATCTGTTTTCCTGATGCAGTATATACCATTTCACTGTTGTTATATTTTGTGTTGATAAGCGTTCCTTCATTTATGATTACATCAAGCATATTTATGGCAGTATCCAAAAGACCGCCTGTGTTGTTTCTTAAATCTATTATTATGCCGTCAGTTTCAGCAAGTTCTTCAACTGATTCTTTGAATTTTTCGTCTGTTTTTTCATCAAAAGATGTTACCTGAATATATCCGATGTTTTCAAATGTCTTACTGAACACAGTCGGTATATATATTTTCTCTCTTTTGATATCAAAGCTTAATATCTCGCCTGCTCTGTCTGCTTTAATGTTAACACCCGTTCCTACTTCTCCTCTTACTGCGTTTGCTATTTCGTTAACCGTAGAAAACTCCATATTCTCTCCGTCAACCTCAAGTATAACATCTCCGCTTTTGAGCCCGGCTGTTTCAGCTGGTGTTTCAGCATAAACCTTTACAACGCTGTTTCTTCCGTCTTCATTTGTTATGATTGAGATACCGATACCCGTAAACTCTCCTGTCAATTCTCCCGCAAATGCATCATAACCATAGTCACTGCTGATAAATGATGTGTTTTCATCATTTAATGCATATACCATTCCTTCTATAGCACCTTCGTTGAGTTTTTTCATATCAATTTCGCCATAAAAGTTATTTTTTATTATGTTTTTTGCATATTCAAGAGAAAAATTGTTTGCGATTACATATCCAAAGGTTAAAACCGATGACATAACCGCCGTTATTGCTATTATTATAATCTGCTTTACAATTTTGTTCATACTTACTCCTATTTTAGATATGGCATTGGGTCTGTATGCTGTCCGTTTATCATTACTTCAAAATGGCAATGAGGACCTGTTGAATATCCTGTACTTCCAACCTTTGCAATTGTCTGTCCTCTTACAACAAAATCGCCTTTGTTAACATTTAAAACCGAGTTATGTGCATAAAGCGTGCTGTATCCGTTACCGTGATTTATTACCACATAATTACCATATGCAACATTATACTCAGCCTTTACAACAGTACCGTCTGCACCTGCAACAACCGTTGCCCCCATAGGTGCACCGATATCCATTCCTGTATGCACCTTATACACTTTTAAAGTTGGGTGCATTCTTCCGCCGTACTGACTTGTTATTGTTCCATATCCGGGTGTGGGCCATGCAAATGTACCACCGTTAAAGGACGCAGAAGTTTTACTTCCGCTTAACTCTGCCTGAAGTTGTCTTTTAAGAGCGGCTTCCTGTCTTTCTGCCTCGTCATATGCAGCTCTTAAGCTTTCAAGGTTGCCGTTTATTTCTCCAAGTGCCGTATTCATTTTATCAACCTCGGCATCAAGCTCATACTTTTTACCGTCTACGACTTCTTTTTTTGCCTCTATTTGTTCTTTTTCCGCCTCAATTTCCGCCTTTAACTCTTTCACCTGATTTTTGGTTTCTATTATGCGGTTATACATATTATTATCGTGATTTATTATCTGTTTTATTATTTCAATGTATGAAAGAATATCATTTAATGTGTCACTTCCGAAAAGCATCGTTATATATGATGTATTATTGTCCTCATACATAACACGAAGTCTTTTCTTCATATTTTCATACTGTTCTTTTTCCTTGACTTCGCAATCTGCAATTTGTTCTTCGGCATCTGATATTTTTTCATTGCAATCATCGATTTCACTTTGAAGTCCGTTTATTTCACCTTGAATATCAGCTATCTGGGCATCAATTTCAGCGACAATATCTAAAACGCCTTGTTTTTTCTCAGTTGCTTCCTGAATTTTATTCTGTATCTGTGTTTTTTCGTTCTGTTTTTGATTAATTCTGTCCTGAGTTGTATCCGCAAGAACAAAAAGCGGAGAAAGATATGAAATTACAAAAACAGCTACAAACACAAAAAGTATTATTGCCGCAACTATAGATTTTAATTTTTTGCTCATTTTTCTACCTCAAACCTTAAGATGTTTTCTTATTGATATTGCACTTCCTGCCGCTCCTATTCCTATACCAACAGCACCAAATGCCGCCAGAAGCATCCACCATATATTCTTAAACGGAAGCATCTGCAAATCCTGAAAACTGAAGTTTCTGTATATAAAGAAATACGCAATCCATATTACTGCAAAAGAAATAAGTGCAGAGTATATTCCCATTATAACCCCTTCAACAACAAAGGGCCATCTTATAAACCAATCAGTTGCACCTACATATTTCATAATGTTAATTTCTTTTCTTCTGCCGTACACAGAAACCTTAACAGCATTCGCCACAATAAAGGCTGTTATAATACAGAAAAGAATTACCACCCATATACTTACATTTCTTACGGTCTTTCTGAACATATTTATGTAGCCTGCCGCTTCCCTGAAATCAGTTGTGTTTGCAACACCGTCTATTTTTTCAAGTGCTTTAACTACAGTTTCTGTAAGCTCAAGGTCGTTTATTTCTATTTTATATGAATCTCTGAAAGGGTTGTCCTCTCTTAATCCCTCTAAGATTTCTGCTTTATCGCCGAGTTTTTCAACATTTTCATCAAAAATCTGCTCTTTGGTGTATTTCTCCACACTTGCAACGCCTTCAATGAGTTTTATCTTATCGCCTATTTTATCGTACTGCTCAGCATCTAAGGTTTCGTCTATAAAAACCTGTATCTGACAGCCTCTTGAAAATTGTTCTGTCATATATGACACATTGAAGATAAATGCCATAAATGCACCAAGTATAAATAAGGTTGCAACGGTTGTTGAAATAGATGCAAGGGTTGTTACTTTGTTTTTCTTAAGGCTTTTTGATGCCTGACGGAAATAATATTTAAACGCATCACGAGTCATAACCGTATACCCCCTTTTCTTCATCTCTTACAATATTGCCGTGTTCGATTGCAATAACTCTTTTTTTCATTGTATCAACAATTTCTTTTGCATGAGTTGCAACTATAACTGTTGTACCTCTTTTGTTAATGTCATCAAGGATGTGCATAATTTCCCAAGCTGTTTCAGGGTCAAGATTTCCTGTAGGCTCGTCTGCAACAAGCATAACAGGATTGTTTATAATAGCTCTTGCTATTGCAACTCTCTGCTTTTCACCGCCTGAAAGCTGGTCAGGATAGGCATTCGCCCTGTCTGCAAGACCCACCTGATGAAGAATTTCAGGCACTCTTTTTCTTCTTATTCTTTTAGGTGTTCCCACGATTATCATTGCAAATTCCACATTTTCATAAACAGTTCTGTCGTCAAGAAGTCTGAAATCCTGGAAAACCACACCAAGTGTTCTTCTGAACATAGGAATGTCTTTTTCTTCTATTTCTTTGATATCCTTGTCATTTATTATAAATTCGCCCTCTGTGGGAAGTGTTTCTCTTAAAAACATTTTAATAAGTGTTGATTTACCTGCACCTGATGCACCGACGAGAAAAACAAATTCTCCTTTGTCTATAAGAAAATTTACATTGCTTAAAACCGGCTTACCAAGGTCATATGTCTTGCCTACATTTCTGGCACAAACCATCATAACGCACTTCCTCCTCTTGATGTTCTTAAATATCTGTGTATGAGCATTGCCATTTTAAGGAGCATTGCATCATCAAATTTTCTTACATCAAGACCTGTAAGGCTTTTAAGCTTATCAAGTCTGAAAACAAGAGTATTTCTGTGGATATAAAGCTCTCTTGCGGCAAGAGAAATATTAAGGTCGCAATCTAAAAATCTTTGAACTGTGTTCATAGTTTCGTTGTCTATTTCTCTTAAAACATCTTCTTTCAGAACTTCATTTAAAAAAGCTTTGCACTTTTCTATTGGCACAGATGTAACAAGTCTGCTAACACCAAGACTCATATGTGCGTAAATCTTGTTTCTGTTTTCAAATATGTACCCAACATCAAGAGCACTTATTGCCGCCTTGTATGACTTGCTTAAGTCTGCAAGCTTTTCAGAAATTCCGCCAATACCTATTGATGGCTGTTCAAAAAGAGATTCAGAAATCCCTGATGAAATCTGCATTGCAATATTCATAAGCTTTGTGTTTGAAGGCTCGCTTTTGCAAGTTCTGATAAACACAAGCTCGTTTGCCGCATTTGTAAAGAGATAGTCGCCTTCTCTTACAGGTGCAACATCTTTTATTATTTCTTTTGCATCCTGCATATTTTTGGAGGAAACATTGATTACAAATACAACTCTTATTTCTTCATCGCTTATTCCAAGGCATTGTGCTTTCCATGATATATTTTCTATTTTTTCATTTACAACCTGCTGAAAGAAATATTCTTCATCATCACACTCACGGTTTACCGATTTAAACGCCGCAAGGGACTGTTTTATAATTTCAAGTACTGCCTCATTTTCCTGTTTTGTGAAAAGAACATATTTATCTGTTTTATCAAAATCAAGGTCTGTTTTTATGCATTTAATATCTGTCAAAGGATATCCTATGTATTTCTGCTGAGTGCAAGCAACAACAACATTTCTGTTATCGTAAATTCCTATAAGCTTATCATCGTTTGCCGAAAGACAGTCAAAATATCTTTGATATAATGAAATTGACATTTAATTTTCCAAGCCTTTCCGCCCATTATTTCCCGGGCAATAATGACAGCATAATCACAATTATACTATTCTATGCTCTATTATAACATAACATAACTTTAAATGCAAAGAAAAAATGACGAATTTTAAAATTTCGTCATTTTTTCACAAATTATTCGTAGTCTGCTACATCTACCCATGAAAGGAGCAGTTCTCTTTCGTGAGGATTGCCTTTAACCGACTGTGATGCTGCAACGATTGGGAGCCATCTTTGAACATACTGTCTTGCCGTGTCGCTTTTTTTACAGAAAAGCTCAAGATATTTTTTCGCAAGCTCTTCTTTTCCTTCTAGCCAGAACAAAAGATATGTTCTTGCCGCATCTGCAGAGGCATTTCCTCTTGTTGCGTGTGCCCAATCTATAATATATGCACTTCCATCTTCCCTTATTATTATGTTTGAAGGGTTAAAATCTCCGTGGCAGACTTTGTCGTGCTTAGGCATTCCTGCAAGTCTTGCGTGAAGCTCATACTTTTGTGTTGCAGTTAAGTCTGCTTCGTTGATTTTTCTGTCCATTTTATCTTTAAGTTTATTTAACAGAGGTGCTTTTTTGCTGTGTATTTCAAGCTGAATATCAACTAATCTTTCAAGGTATTCTTCTGTCTTATCGGGATTTTCCTCCATAAGCTGAGCCATTGTTTTGCCCTTTATATACTCAGTTGTTATAGACCATTTGCCGTCTACCGTTGAAACTTCAAGAAGCTTTGGGATTTTAAGACCTGTTTCCTCAACTCTCGCCTGATTTAAAGCCTCGTTTAAAACATTGGCCTTTGAATACTCAGGGTCAAAAACCTTGATTATTTTTTCGCCGTCTTTATAAATTGTCTTGTCTTTTCTTTCTGCTATTATTTTTGCGGTCATTATCTTTCACCTCCGTAATATGCATTAAGATACATTTCTTTAATTTCTTTCATTAAAGGATATCTTGGGTTTGCTCCTGTGCATTGGTCATCAAATGCCTGCTCTGTCATTTCGTCAAGTCTTTCTAAAAATTCTTTTTCGTCTATGCCGTATTCCTTAATTGACTTTTTAATTCCAACCTTTTCCTTTAATTCGTCAATAGCTTTTATAAGTCCCTTTAATTTTTCTTCATCGGTTTTTCCCTTTATGCCAAGGTAATCAGCAACCTCTGCGTATCTTGCAAGGGTCATTGGGTGGTCATACTGTGAAAATGTTCCCATTTTTACAGGAGTTTCCGACGCATTGAATTTTAAAACCTCGTTAATCATAAGCGCATTTGCAACACCGTGTGGCAGGTGATAAAATGCTCCGAGCTTATGTGCCATTGAGTGACAAATTCCAAGAAAGGCGTTTGCAAATGCCATACCTGCCATTGTTGCCGCATTTGCCATTTTTTCTCTTGCCTTTACATCTGCTCCGTTTTCATATGCTATAGGCAGATTTTCAAATACTATTTTAAGAGAACGAAGTGCTAAGGAATCTGTATAATCAGTTGCAAGCATTGATGCATATGCTTCTAATGCGTGAGTAATTGCATCTATACCTGATGCAGCTGTCAATCCTTTTGGTGCAGACATATGAAGGTCAGTATCTACAATTGCCATATCAGGTAAAAGCTCGTAATCTGCAAGAGGATATTTAACCCCTGTTTCTTCGTCTGTTATAACTGCAAAAGGTGTAACCTCCGAGCCTGTTCCTGCCGATGTGGGAACTGCAATGAAATATGCCTTTTCACCCATTTTAGGGAAAGTGTAAACTCTTTTTCTTATATCTATAAATCTCATTGCCATATCCATAAAGTCTGCATCAGGATGTTCATATAAAACCCACATAATTTTTGCCGCATCCATTGCAGATCCGCCGCCAAGGGCGATTATGCAGTCAGGATTAAAGGAAAGCATCTGCTTTGCTCCCTCTCTTGCACATTTAAGTGTGGGGTCAGGCTCAACATCGAAAAATGTTGTATGTGCTATACCCATTTCATCGAGCTTATCTGTTACTGCCTTTGTGAAACCGTTTTCATAAAGGAACTTATCTGTTACAATAAAAGCTTTTTTCTTGCCCATTACATTTTTAAGTTCATCAAGTGCCACAGGCAGACAGCCTTTTTTAATATAAATCTTTTCAGGTGCTCTGAACCAAAGCATATTTTCCCTTCTTTCTGCTACAGTTTTTATATTAAGGAGATGCTTTACTCCCACATTTTCAGAAACTGAGTTTCCTCCCCATGAACCGCAGCCAAGAGTTAAAGAAGGTGCAAGCTTAAAGTTGTATAAGTCTCCTATACCGCCGTGTGAAGAAGGTGTGTTAACTAAAATTCTGCAGGTCTTCATTCTTGACGAATACATATCAATCTTTTCTTTCTCATTTGCATCTGCGTAAAGAGATGCTGTGTGTCCGTATCCGCCGTCTGCAATAAGTCTTTCAGCCTTTGAAAGTGCATCTTCAAAGTTTTCCGACTTATACATTGCAAGAACAGGTGAAAGCTTTTCGTGGGCAAATTCCTCAGAAAGTTCAACAGATGAAACCTCTCCTATAAGAATTTTTGTATTTTCAGCAACCTCAACACCTGAAAGCTGTGCAATTTTATATGCACTCTGTCCCACGATTTTTGCATTTAATGCTCCGTTTATAATTATGGTTTTTCTTACTTTTTCTGTTTCTTCTGCATTTAAGAAATAGCAGCCTCTTTTGATAAATTCATCTTTTACCTGCTTGTAAATTTTTTCAGGCACTATAACACTTTGCTCTGATGCACATATCATACCGTTATCAAAGGTTTTTGAATGAATTATTGAGTTTACCGCAAGGATAATATCCGCAGACTCATCAATTATAGCAGGTGTGTTTCCTGCACCAACACCGAGAGCAGGTGTACCGCTTGAATAAGCGGCTTTAACCATACCCGGTCCGCCTGTTGCAAGGATAATATCGCTTTCTTTCATAACTGTGTTTGTAAGCTCTAAAGACGGAACATCTATCCAACCGATTATATTTTCAGGTGCACCCGCCTTAACCGCTGCCTCTAAAACAATTTTTGCCGCTTCAATAGTTGAATTTTTCGCCCTTGGATGAGGACTTATAATAATTGCATTTCTTGTTTTAAGTGCTAAAAGGCACTTAAATATTGCCGTAGATGTAGGGTTTGTTGTGGGTATAACCGCACCAACAACACCTATGGGCTCTGCAATTTTCTTTATACCATATGATGCATCTTCTTCAATCACACCACAGGTTTTTGTATCTTTATATGCATTGTAGATATACTCCGATGCATAGTGGTTTTTAATAACTTTATCTTCAACAATTCCCATTCCTGTTTCTTCAACCGCCATTTTCGCAAGGGGAATTCTTGCTTTGTTTGCCGCAAGTGCCGCAGCCTTGAAAATTTCGTCTACTTTATCCTGACTAAAAGCAGAAAACTCTCTTTGAGCATTTCTAAGCTTTTCCATCGCAGACAAAAGTGTATCAACGCTGTCTGTAATTTCATATTTTTCCATTTTCTCATCTCCCAAATTTACTTTCAAGATAGAATATAGCACATATTGTTCGTTTTGTCAATATATTATGTTCGTATTTTATATTAAAATGTTTATATTTATCACAATATATGTTACAAACAACAATATGCAGTATTCTGCAAAATATTTTAAATTGCAATATATCTAATTATATGTTATAATTTCATAAAAGGAATGATTTTATGAAAAAAGCGTTAATTGCTATGAGCGGCGGTGTTGATTCAAGTGTTGCTGCTTATTTAATAAAAGAAAAAGGCTTTGAGTGTATAGGTGCAACTATGCGTCTTCATTGCAAGGAAAGCGAAGATGCAAGCTGTTTAACTTCAAAAGACATTGAAGATGCAAGAAAAATTGCAAGTTCACTTGATATGCCCTATGAGGTTTATGACTTTCAGGATAATTTCAGAGAAAAGGTTATAGACAAATTCGTAAACACATACAAAACAGGAGGAACACCAAACCCTTGTATTGACTGTAACAGACATTTAAAGTTTGCGGCACTTATGAACAAAATGGCAGAACTTTCCTGTGACTATGTTGTAACAGGACACTATGCAAGAGTTGCCTTCGACGAAAAAAGCGGAAGATATTTATTAAAGAAAGGTCTTGATGAATCAAAAGACCAAAGCTATGTTTTATATTCTTTAACACAAGAACAGCTTTCTCACATTCTTCTCCCTTTAGGAGAATATACCAAAGAAGAAACAAGACAAATTGCAGAAAAGCTTGACCTTGAGCTTTCTCAGAAAAAAGACAGTCAGGACATCTGCTTTGTGCCTGACGGCGACTACGCAAAATTTATAGAAGAATATACAGGCGAAAAGTTCAGCGAGGGAGACTTTGTTGACCTTAACGGCAACAAGCTTGGCACTCACAAAGGAATTATACGCTATACCATAGGTCAGCGAAAGGGTCTTGGACTTGCCCTTCCTGCATCAATGTATGTAACCAAAACCTCTGTGGAAGAAAACAAAGTATATCTTGGTTTTAATGAAGATTTATTCTCAAAAGAGCTTGAGGCAACCGACATTAATTTAATTTTCGCCGATGAAATCAAAGAGCCGATTAAATGTACCGCAAAAATACGATACAAGCACAAGGAAGCCCCCTGCACAGTATGGCAGACAGAAAAAGACCGCATCCACATAGAATTCGACGAACCTCAACGAGCAATTACCAAAGGTCAGGCAGTTGTGCTTTATGATGGTGATACAGTTCTTGGCGGAGGGACTATAGAAAAGTGTTTATAAAACACTTTTCAGTTTTATCCGCGTTGCGGGTTATATTGCTTTGCAGTTTTATTTGCCTTGCAAGTTTTATCGCCTTCGGCGGTTTTATAGCGGATAAAATATAACCATAACGAAGTTATGATAAAACTTTCACATTGTGGAAATATAAC
>JAGARF010000129.1 GCA_017622395.1 Clostridia bacterium
ATAACAAAAGCAAGCTTTGAGATATTTAACATCTGTATTAAAAGGTCTATAGCATAGGTGGAAACTGCAAGAGCGATTATGCCATAGAGAGTATATTCGATTTTTCCGAACACAACCAAAGATGTTAAGATAACAGCTCCGTCTATAATAAGAAGAAGCTTGCCTATTGGCATTTGGGGGAAAAAGTGCTGAAAAATTCTGCCCAAAATATCTGTTCCGCCTGATGATGCTCCCTGCACGAGAGTAAGACCAATTCCAAATCCGTAGAGGATAGAGCCGAAAATGGTTGCGAGCATCGGGTCGGTGGTTATTGGTGGGAACTGTGCAAAAAATTCAATTAAAACAGATAACACACCTGCTGATACCACGGTGTTGATAATAAATTTCTTTCCAAGCACCTTTATACCAATAACGATAAAGATAAGGTTTATAACACCAAAGGATAAACCTGTAGGGATACCTAAAGTGTGGTAAAGTATTGTGCCCATACCTGAAACACCGCCGCTGACAATCTTATTAGGTACATAAAGATTGCTGACAGCGATTGCTACTATTATAAGACCAAATAAAATTATACCATATGATTTTGTTGATTTTAAAATTCGTTCTTTCATAAAAAGCTCCATTCCAAAAATCGGTCTGCGATGCAGACCGATTTTTATAAGTACAATTTTTAATTAATGATTGTCTTTTCTGTATCAGGATCAAAGAGGTGAATTTTGAGTGGATCAAAAGCAACTCTGATATCCATATTAGCCTTAGCTGTTGTTCTTGGGTTAACTCTTGCAACACAGTTCTGACCATTGATGAGAAGGTGGAGATATGTTTCTGCACCGAGTGGTTCTGTGATTTCAACATGAGCAGGAATTTCATGCTCTGTTGTTGAAATGAACATTTCATCATCATGCATATCTTCAGGTCTGATACCAAGGATTACAGATGATTTGTCATAACCTGTAGCCTCAAGTGCTTTAGCTTTGCCTTCAGGAAGAGTAATATCGATGTCTCCTGAAACAAGACGAACTTTGCCATCTTCTTTAACAAGCTCAACATTGAAGAAGTTCATCTGTGGTGAACCGATGAAGCCTGCAACGAAGAGGTTCTGTGGCTGTGAATAAAGAGCAGTTGGTGTGTCAACCTGCTGGATAACACCGTCTTTCATAACAACGATTCTTGTACCCATTGTAAGAGCTTCTGTCTGGTCATGAGTAACATAGATAACTGTTGTCTGGAGCTTCTGGTGAAGCTTTGTGATTTCAGCTCTCATCTGAACACGGAGCTTAGCATCAAGGTTTGATAAAGGTTCGTCCATAAGGAATACCTTAGGTTCACGAACTATAGCACGACCGAGAGCAACACGCTGTCTCTGACCGCCTGAAAGAGCAGCCGGTTTTCTGTCGAGAAGGTGTTCGATATCGAGAATTTTTGCAGCTTCTCTAACCTTCTGGTCGATGATATCTTTTGGAACTTTTCTTAATTTAAGACCAAAAGCCATATTTTTATAAACTGTCATATGTGGATAGAGAGCATAGTTCTGGAATACCATCGCAATATCTCTGTCCTTAGGTTCTACATCGTTAACTAATTTGTCGCCGATATAAAGCTCACCTTTTGAGATTTCTTCAAGACCTGCAATCATACGAAGAGTTGTAGACTTACCGCAACCGGAAGGACCTACCATAATAATAAACTCTTTATCTTCAATATCAAGATTGAAATCGCTAACTGCAGTAACATTGCCGTCATAAATTTTGTAAATGTTTTTAAGGGTTAAACCTGCCATTTTTAAATTCATCCTTTCTTTATAAATGTTACCGAAATAAAGTATAGCATAAACAGGAAAAAATAGCAACATCTGCGGCAAACAAAAAAAATACAAAATTTTGTGCAATTTGCATAATAAGAATAAAAACAAGACAGATTTGCGTAAAAAGACAGGCAATTTTCGGGGGTACATCTGATTTTGATGCTTTAAATTTCCCTTAACTTTTATTATTTGTTCGCGTATATACTTGCTTTTTTCATTTTGTTATTATATAATTAAGTAAAAAATAATGAGGAGTAAATATTATGAAACGAGTTTTAGCATTTGACCTTGGTGCGTCAAGCGGCAGAGGTATTATAGCAACACTTGATAACGGAAAAATCGACCTTAAGGAAATTCACCGTTTTGCAAACAATGGTGTTAAGGTAAGAAATACATTTTATTGGGACATTTTATATCTTTTTGACCAGATTAAGCAGGGTATTGTTAAAGCAAAGCTTGACGGAGGCTTTGACAGTATCGGTATAGATACCTGGGGCGTTGACTTTGGTCTTGTTGACGCAAACGGAGATTTAATTGACAACCCTGTTCATTACAGAGATGACAGAACAGAGGGTATGCCTGAGGAGCTGTTTGAAATTTTAAGCAAGGAAAAGGTTTATAACAGAACAGGCACACAGATTATGAATTTCAACACACTTTATCAGCTTTTTTACCTTGCAAAATATAAGAAGGAGCTTTTAAAGAGAGCAGATAAGTTCTTATTTATGCCTGACCTTTTAAACTATCTTTTAACAGATGTTAAAAAGAGCGAATACACAATAGCATCAACTTCACAGATGCTTGACCCATACAAGAGAGAATGGGATAAGGAGCTTCTTGAAACAGTTGGAATTCCAACAGATATTCTCTGTGATATTGTAAAACCGGGAACAGTTATCGGCAATGTAACAGAAAGCATTTGCACAGAGCTTGGAATAGATTCTGCAAAGGTTGTTGCAGTTGGCGGTCACGATACTGCGTCTGCAGTTGTTTCTGTTCCTACAACAGAAGATGATTTCGTATATATAAGCTGCGGAACCTGGTCACTTTTCGGTACAGAGCTTAAAGAGCCTCATATCGGTGAGGATTCCCTTGAATTTTCATACACAAACGAGGGCGGATATAACGATACCATAAGATTTTTAACAAACATTATGGGACTGTGGCTCATTCAGGAATCAAGAAGACAGTGGATTAAAGAGGGTAACGAGCTTTCATTTAATGATATGGAAAAAATGGCACTTGAGTCAAAACCGTTCCAATGCTTTGTTGATGTTGATTCTCCTGAATTTGGCAAACCGGGAAATATACCTCAGAGAATTAAGGACTACTGCAAAAAGACAGGTCAGTATGTTCCACAGACAATCGGCGAGGTTGTAAGATGTATTTATGAGAGCCTTGCTCTTAAATACAAGCACTCATTTATAAATCTTAAAAATATTACAGGCAAGGATTTCAAGGGCATACACATTGTTGGCGGCGGCACAAAAGACCCTCTCCTTTGCAGTATGTGTTCAGATGCTTGTAATGTTTATGTTTCCGCAGGACCTATTGAGGCAACAGCACTTGGTAATGTTGCAGTTCAGTTTATGAGCTCAGGAGATATTAAAGACATTAAAGAAGCAAGAACAATTATCAAGAATTCCTTTGATGTTAAGGAATACAATCCAAAAGAGCCTGAAAAGTGGGAAGAAGCTTACGAAACATATAAGAAATATCTTTGTAAATAATACAAAAGAATGCAGAAAATCACTTCTGCATTCTTTCAGACCGTCGAAAAAGTCGTTCTACCGCAAGCAAAATATAAAAAAGTAGGGTTCGGCGATTTTCGACGAACCGTAAATAACAGAATATTTTATTGCATTAATCCCCGAATGTTTGTCGAAAACATTCGGGGATTGCTTGCTTTTTAACAGCCGAAACCTCTCACGTATCCATATACGCTACGGATTTCGGCTGTTAAAATATACC
>JAGARF010000130.1 GCA_017622395.1 Clostridia bacterium
ACCTTTTGCACTTGCCGGTACATTTGATGCCGTCACTTGGTTTTTGCATATATTTCTTAAAATGGCAACATCACATAAAGGTTCAGAACCATCCGTCCATCTTTCAAGTTCTTTAACATAAGAATAAATTTCGCCTATTTCTTTATAAAGACGCTTGTTAACACCATCTCTCGGATGCATATGGTCGCCAATGGAAGGAGCATACCCGTATAAAAGAGCATCAAACACATCATTTTCAATAGCAGTTCTTGTTTTCTTTCCTCCAAAATCTCCCCAACTGCCTACAAAACACCCTGTCATATAAACTCTGTCTTCTTTAAACATTCTTTGATAAGGTGCCATTGTTGCAATATAATCATATCCCCACAAGCCTGCATCTGTAGGTAAGCACTCAAGCTCCGAATGACTTGCATAATCAAAAACATCTTCGCCTGCATAGCTGTTCAGGAAAAGTCTTTTATCCATAGGAACAATTTGGCGTATCTGTGACATAACTTCTCTGATTACATCAACAGAGTAATCTGAAACAGCATTATCATCACTTATATCAATTCCCTTTTCCTTCATTTTTTCTATACATCTCGGACAGTAACAGCTACGCGGAATAAGACAGTCCACAAAAATACCATCAGGCTCCATCTCAAGCAGTTCTTTTATTTCTGCAAGAAGATGTTCTCTGTATTCGCTGTTAAAACAAGGTGAACGGAAAAAGTTCATATCCTCATTTGGGTTTGAATACGATTTGCCCTCTTTGTTTATTTTCATCAAACCAGGTTTTTCAACCATAAGCTGATGATTTAAACCGCCGTTCAAATAAACAGTAACTCCAATACCCTGTTTTTTCAACGCAGAAACAGTTTCTCCGCACATATTACCTTTCATACCTTTGTAAGGAAATCCGATTTTTGTGGGATAATAAGAATAACCTATATTACATCTTGCAAAAACATTGACATAGTCAACATTTGCATCTTTCATTTGCTGTGCAAATTCTTCCGCATTAAAATTCTCACAAAAATCATCAATTCCAGGCATTGTGTGAAAATCAAAATGAATTGCTCTTTTCATCTCTCTCATATTAACACCTCTATAATGCTATTTTAATTAATTATATCACAAAAAAAGCACAATAACAATCCTAAAAATTGTTATTATGCATATCATCGGTTGCAGGGTTATTGATAAGCTTCCCGTTTTCTTCAAATCTTGAGCCGTGACAGGGACAATCCCAGCTATGCTCATATTTATTGTATTTCAACGCACATCCAAGATGAGGACATCTTGGTGCTGTAGGCGTAAGGAGATTTTTTGCAGACTCAAACATATTTACAGCAAGCTGGAAATGCATCATAGACCTTGAGGGAGAATAAAGTTCTGCATATTCATTACCTTTACCGCATACCAAATCAACCAAAACCATTGCAGATACCATTGAAGAGGTCATACCCCACTTGTTAAAGCCGGTAGCTACATAAAAATCAGGTGTCCCTTTTGAGTACTGACCGATATATGGCATAGAGTCAAGGGTCATACAGTCTTGAGTAGCCCATCTGCAAACCTCCTGTGCATCAGGATAATATTTTTTTGCAAACCTTTCAATTTCTTGCCAGTTTCCCCCTTTGTTTCCTGTACGGTGACCGCCTCCGCCAAGTAACAAAAGCCCCTTATAACTCCTGAAAGACAAACCGTTTTTATCCTCATCTACATACATATCCTTTATTACAGGTGCATTTTTCAATCCAATAACATATGACCTGTGCTGATACATTTTAAGAAAATAACCGCCATGCTTATTAATAAAAGGAAAATGTGTTGCGACAATAATTTTCTTTGCCGATATTTTCCCATTATTCGTTACAGCTCCGTCAGGTCTTAGCTCAAGTATTTTTGTTTTTTCATACACAGTTAAATCTTTTGCAATACTATATACAAACTTTAAAGGGTGAAACTTCGCCTGTTTTTCAATTTTAACGGCACCTGAAACAGAAAAAGGAAGCTCCGTCTTTTCCGTAAACTCTGCTTTGCACCCTATCCTGTTTAACGCCTCTGCTTCTTTCTCTGCTATTTTCCTATTGTTTAAAGAATATACAAAAGAACTGCAGTTTTCAAAATCACACTCTGCATTTGAAGAAATTTCTCTTATTTTTTCGAGTGCTTCCTTTTGGCTCTTATAATAAAGATACGCCTTTTCAACACCATACTTATTAATTAACTTGTCATAAATAAGTCCGTGCCCCAATGTAACCTTTGCAGTTGTATCATTAGATATTCCGCCACAAATTCTGTCCGCCTCAGCAACGACACAATCAACGCCTGCCTTTTTCAGCATATATGCACACAAAATACCGCACATACCTCCGCCGATAATCAAAACATCTGTCTTAACATCGCCGCTCAAAGGCTCAAAGCTTACTCTTTTAATATCATCATTCCAAATAGATTTCATTAACTCACCTTACTGATATTATTTCAGATTGTGAGGTATTTATTCAGTTTGACGATTTTTATACATAATTCTAAGCCAGAAACTACTTACGGCCTGTTGCTATCCCATAAACTACACCTATAACAGCATAAGGTATCAGTAAGCACAGACATATAACCGAGCTGATTGGAGGAAGAAAAATACTTATTAAAAACAATATCCCCATACCAACCGTTTCATAACCTATAAATCTGTTTATTTTTCTCGCTTTTTCTGTCTCTACATCATGGTTTTTAATATAGTCAAGCTTTGGCAGGTAATTGCCTATTACAAGAAAAATCACTCCTACAATAAGGGAAACTGCCTTCCGTATATCTAAATTCCAGCCAAGCCCGTATCCTAAAGTTATTATCTGTAATACAACCGTCATACATGGAATTATCCATTTTGTCACAGTTTCAAACTTTTTGCGTTCACCGTATTTATATGCATTTAAA
>JAGARF010000131.1 GCA_017622395.1 Clostridia bacterium
AAGAGAAAGACAGATACAAAAAAGCCCTCTTTTCAACGGTGTTCAGCATATTGAAACCTTAAACGGTGTAAGTTCGCACTCATACAGCCCATTTTTAGGACTTGCAAGACCTAATGCAACCGAAACAGAGGGAGAGGTTTACGGCTTCAGTTTACTTTACAGCGGAAATCACTATGAGGGTGTTGCAGTTAATCCTGCTGATGCTTCAAGAGTTATGATTGGTATTAATCCAAACAGCTTTGGCTGGAATTTAGGTGCAGGGGAAACCTTTGTAACACCTGAGGTTGTTATGGTTTACTCAGATGAAGGCTTTGGCAAAATGTCAAGAATTTACCATAAGTTATACAGAACAAGACTTGTTCGAGGGAAATACAGAGATGCACACAGACCTGTTCTTTTAAATAATTGGGAGGCTACATATTTTGACTTTAACGAGGAAAAAATATTAGCACTTGGCAAAAAAGCAGCAGAAATCGGTGTTGAGCTTTTAGTTTTGGATGACGGCTGGTTTGGCAAGAGAAATGACGACAAAACCTCTCTTGGTGATTGGTTTGAGAACAGAGAAAAGCTTCCGAACGGTCTTGACGGACTTGCTAAAAAGGTTAACGACCTTGGACTTAAATTCGGTGTATGGTATGAGCCTGAAATGATTTCTCCTGACTCGGAGCTCATAAGAAAGCACCCTGATTGGGTACTTAAAGCTCCCGAAAGAGAAAACTCTCTTGGCAGATTTCAGCATATTTTAGATTTAACAAGAAAAGATGTTTGCGATTATGTTAAAGGCTTTTTAACAGATATGCTCACAAAAGCAAATATTTCTTATGTTAAGTGGGATATGAACAGAATTTTTGCAGAAATCGGCTCAATGAAGCTTAAGCCTGAGCAGTTCTGCGAAATCAGCCACAGATATGTTTTAAGTCTTTATGATATTTTAGAGGAAATCACAACAAAATTCCCAGATGTTTTGTTTGAAGGCTGTGCAGGCGGCGGCGGAAGATATGATGCAGGTATGCTCTATTATGTACCTCAGGTTTGGTGCAGTGATGATACTGACGCAATAGAAAGATGCTATATTCAGTACGGCACAAGTATGGTTATGCCCGCAACTACAATGGGTGCTCATGTATCCTTCAGCCCTAATCATCAGATAGGAAGAAGCACACCTTTGTCTACAAGAGGATATGTGGCGATGTGCGGAACCTTTGGTTATGAAATAGACCTTTTGTCTGTTCCGCAGAGCGAACTTGATGAAATGAAAGAGCAGATTAAGGAGTTTAAAGAATTAAGAGATACTATTCATTACGGACAGATGTACCGCTTGCGTTCACCTTATGATGCAAAGAATGTTTACAGAAGCAAAAATGCCTGCTTCTCTTATGTTGCAGAGGATAAATCAAAATGCGTTACCATTTATGTTACTGTTATGGGCAGAGCAAAGCAGTCTCCGGAAAGACTTAAATTTGCAGGTCTTGACGAAAATGCAATGTATGTTGAAAAGGCAAGCGGAAAGAAATACGGCGGCGATGTTCTTATGAATATAGGTCTGCCTGTAAGAGACGGAAAAGACTTCGAATCACGGCTTATTATTCTTGAAAAATGTTGACATATTAAATATTAAAATGTATAATAAAGAAAATTGAAAATTTTGGAGGAAAGTAAATGTTAGTTTCAGCAGCAGAAATGCTTAATAAGGCAAAAGAAGGAAAATATGCAGTTGGTCAGTTTAATATCAACAACTTAGAATGGACAAAGGCTATTCTTCAGACTGCACAGGAAAATAATTCACCTGTTATCTTAGGTGTATCAGAGGGTGCAGGTAAATATATGACAGGCTATACAACAATCGTTGGTATGGTTGAGGGTATGATTAAAGAAATGGGAATTACTGTTCCTGTTGCTCTTCATCTTGACCACGGCAGCTATGAACACGCACTTAAAGTAATAGAGGCAGGTTTTTCATCAGTTATGTTTGACGGCTCACATTACTCAATTGAAGAAAACATCGAAAAAACAAAAGAAATTATCGAAATCGCTCATTCAAAGGGTATTTCAGTTGAAGCTGAAGTTGGCTCAATCGGCGGCGAAGAAGACGGTGTTGTTGGCGGCGGCGAGGTTGCTGATGTTAATGAATGTAAAATGATTGCAGACCTTGGTGTTGATATGCTTGCAGCAGGCATCGGTAATATTCACGGTAAATATCCTGAAAATTGGGCAGGCCTCAGATTTGATGTTCTTGAAGGCATTTCAAATGCAACAAACCCAATGCCGCTTGTTCTTCACGGCGGTACAGGTATTCCTGAAGATATGATTAAAAAGGCAATTTCACTTGGTGTTTCAAAAATCAATGTAAACACAGAATGTCAGCTTTCATTTGCAGCAGCAACAAGAAAATATATTGAAGCAGGCAAAGATCTGGAAGGCAAAGGATTTGACCCAAGAAAGCTTTTAGCTCCGGGCTTTGAAGCAATCAAGGCTACAGTTAAAGAAAAGATGGAACTTTTTGGTTCAGTAAACAAAGCGTAAAATTTGCAGAAAGGGATGTAAATGCACATCCCTTTTTTTATGAGGTAATATGATTAAGAAAAATGAAATCTATACCGTTACCGCTGTTGACGACGGCTTTGGCGGTGAAGGAATAGCAAAAATAGATAATTTTACGGTTTTTGTACCATATTTGATTAAAGGTGAAACTGCAGAGGTTAAAATATTAAAGGTTTTATCCACTCATGCTTTTGGCAAAATCGAAAAGCTTATTACAAAATCAGAGCATAGAGCAGAACCGAAATGCCCTGCATTTTTTAAGTGCGGAGGGTGTAATTTTTTGCACCTTTCTTATGAAAAACAGCTTGAAATAAAGAAAAATCAGGTTGCTGAGTGTATGAAAAAATACTGCAAAGTGCCTGTTGAAGTTGCAGATTGTATAGGTGCAGAAAACCCATATAATTACAGAAATAAGGCTCAGTATCCATTTGAAAATGAAATATATGGTTTTTATGCCTCGAGAAGCCATCGCTTAGTGCCGATTAATTCCTGCTTAATGCAGAATGAAAAGGACGAGGGGATTCTAAAAGTAGTTTCTGAATATATTAAAAAGTCAAAAGCTCCGATAAGGCACTTGTATACAAGACATTCAAGAGAAAATACAATGGCTGTTCTTGTTTCCAAAACTGCAAAGCTCCCTTTCACAAATGTTTTAACAAAGGAGCTTTTATCGGTATGCCCTGAAATAAAAAGTATAATTGTAAATGTAAACAGCAAGGATACAAATGTAATCCTTGGTGAAAAAAATATAACAATCTACGGCACAGACACTATAGAGGGCTATATAGGAAAAACAAAATTTAACATTTCACCTCATTCATTCTTTCAGGTAAACTCAAAGCAGACAGAGGTTCTTTACAATAAGGCAGGAGAACTTTTAGGTGAAAACTGCGGTCATATTGCAGACCTTTATTGCGGTATCGGCTCAATAGGTCTTTACCTTGCAGATAAAGCGGAGAAAATAACGGGTGTTGAAATAGTGGAGTCTGCTGTAAAGGACGCACAAATCAATGCAAAATTAAACGGCATAGAAAACGCAAGATATATTTTAGGTGCAAGCGAGGACGTTCTTCCGACCCTTATAAAGAACGGAGAAAAAATAGACGCAGTAATCTTAGACCCTCCAAGAAAAGGCTGTCACAAAGCCCTTCTTGACTGCCTTTTAGACACAGAAATCGAAAAAATCGTATATATCTCCTGTAATCCTGCAACCCTTGCAAGAGATTTAGATATCCTATCTGAAAAATACACAATCTCAACCGTAACTCCTGTAGATATGTTCCCCAATACCCAGCATGTAGAGTGCGTCGTGCGGCTTTGCCGCACATAGCACTCTATCGATATAAAGCTCTTGCGAGATTTTCTTATACAGGGCAAAACCTTCATAAAATAGGGGTTAAATTTGTTATTACTTTTAAGTTACAGCATAATATAAAACAAGAGGTGATTTTATGGATACAATAGTAATTTATAAATCAAAATACGGCTCAACTATGCAGTATGCAAAATGGATTGCAGAGGAGCTTAATTGCAAGTACTTTGATGCGAAGGATATTAAAGCAGAAGATTTAACCGAGTATGACAATATTATATACGGCGGCGGTCTTTATGCAGAAATAATCAACGGAGTAAGCCTGATAACAAAAAATATAGACTTGCTGAAAGATAAGAAAATTGCAATTTTTTCTACAGGTATAACACCCCTTGATTGCCGTGATTACTATGACAAAATGGTGATAGAAAAGAACTTTAAAAACGGACTTCCTGAAAATATAAAGGTTTTTAATTTTCTTGGCAAAATGGTACTTTCAGAGCTAAGCCTTGTGCATAAAACAGCACTTAAAACTCTTAAGAAAATTATGAGCAATAAGGAAAACCCCACAGAGATGGAAAAGCTCTTGATTGAGCTCTGCGATGCAGACGGTGACTTTTCGGACAAAGATGCAATCAAAGAACTGATTGGATATATAAAATAGAACAATAGGCTGTCGATAGGTTTATCGACAGCCTATTGATTAAAGTGGGAAAACATCCATTGCAGTCCACATTCCCGCAGGGGATAGTGTTGAAAGGTCTGTTAGGAATAAGATTTTTGCATATCCTTCACTTCCAGGGTCGGGACAAGGGAAGGATATTGATGTTTTTGCGGTTTGATTTTTGGATATTTCACCTACTTTTGTAAATTTTAAGAGTTTATTTTCAGAGTTATAAACAGCAATGTAAGCAACACAGTCGGTTAACATATATTTATATGAAATTTCACCTTTAAATTGGGAATTCTCATAATTGCAGGTAAGGTGTGCGGAGATCGGTGTGTTGTTGTAATCATAATATACTTTCGCATTTTCCAGAACACCGTCAGGACTCTCATATGTATTAAGAACATTGTTGAAACTATCCTGCGAGCCTTTATAGAAAATCGTATCAATAGCACTGTCTTTAAGCGGATACCAAGAAATGTCGAACATGTTTTCATGCATAATCAGTTCTTTAAGGTGAGGATTTGTGATGTTACTTATAGTGGTTACGGTTTCTGGAATTGTGAAAGATACATCTGTTTTACCCGGAGGATAACACGAAATATAATTCATACTTTTGTTAATGAGAACACCGTCTATTGTATAGTAACTTTCATTGTTTTCATCAACGATAAATTCTTTAAGAGCTGTGCAGTTTATAAATGGTGAATAGTCAATATATGTAATCGTTGCAGGGAATGATATGCTCTCAATTTTATCGCTGAACTGTGCAGCATAGTTTATGTTAGTAACAGGGTAACCCTCTATTTCTGCAGGGATAACAATATGGGCTTTGTCACCGTTGTAGCCGTCTATTGTCACTTCTTCTCCGTAATCTACTGTATATGAGAAATCACTTATGTATTTAGCATATATTACAGTATCTTCGCAGATTATATCATTTGGAAGTGCAGATATTCCAAAATCCTCATCTTTGTAGTAACCCTCAAATGTGTACCAGTCTTTTTCAGGAGCATTAGGAAAATTTACAGAACTTTCTTTTGGTATTCTTTTTATTTCTATAGTGTTTTCGCCGTCTTTGAAAAGAACTTCACAGGTGTTTTGCGAAAACTCTGCGGTTAATGTTGTATTTTCCTGTGCGGTGAAGCTGTATGTTTCGTCTTCAGAAACAAGTTCATATTCGCCATTATACCAGCCTTTGAAGATTTCTCCTTCAATAGGGGTTGCAATAAGAGTAACAGTTTCACCCGGATAGCAGATTTGAGTTGGTGTAACATTACCGTTGCCTGATATTTGTGTGGTTATTGTAACAGGTTCTGCATTTTTTAGCTTTGTTGCATTCAATTGTTGTTCATTTAACGCAAGCGGGTAATTCCCGAAGCCTTCTTCAAGGTTTTCGATTTTACCTTTTAAAGTATCGTCTTTAGAAACTGTTGTTTTATATGTTGTAATGTTAGCATTGCCTGTTGAAGCATCCAGTTCTTTTATAGAATAAGAAATTTCAGCATTATCAGTTGCAAATATTTCTACGCTGTATTCCTGATTTCCTGGGAGATAAACTGTAATGCTTCCGTCTTCCTGGGTATATGAATATAAAGTCTGCGAAGAGCTTGTTCGTGCTTTCGTGTTGTACTGTGCAACTATATTACCGTTTAAGTCACAAATATTTGTAGGAAGAGGGCAGGTTAATTTAAGAGTTCTGGTATTTCCGTTCGCAAAATCAGATTCCTTAATAATGTCAAGCCACGCCATACATAAAGTTGGTTCATGTCCCTGTGCAAGTGAACTTGCGTTGTTTGTCAGGGTTACAATATCTTTAACTCCTATTTTTAATGCAATTTCAACAATAGTGTTAACAACAACAGGAGAAACCTCAACTCCAAGTGCATCAAAAGTTTCAATTATAACAGAGCGTAGTGTCAGATATAAAGAACCTGCTCCTACGCCTGCAGTATCCCAGGGTAAAATCGGATTAAGAACAACCGCTCCGCTTTCAACTGTCAGTATTACTTTCTTATCTTTAAGTTTTTCCTTTAAAGTATTGAGAAAGTCTTGAACATTTCCTTTTCCCAGGATTTCTTCGCCGAGCCATTCAAAGACTTCCTGATACTCTGCGGTATAGTTTTCAGCAGAACCAACAGTTGTGGCAAGAATATTTATCAGATTTTCAAGGTACCCGTTTTGACCGGAAGGGTAGCCTGAATATACAGCATTATCAATTGTGTATTTGTCACCCCTGTATTTTTCAAATAAAGGTTTAAGTTCTTTTAAGAACTGGTTATAGTAACTTCCATGAGTGTATCTTGAAGGAAGGTATTTTGTTACTCCGTATCTGTCAAAGCCCCAATTCCTCATAGCAACCATAGGAACAAAGTCATGAGGGTTTACTATGCTGAAGATGTTGTTGTAAAGGCCGCTTTCATTATTGGGATTTACAACACCCATAGGAGTTTCAAAGCAATAGGCGTAAATATCCTTGGGAGCAAGAGTTATTCTGTCGCTTATAATCTCGGGAGTTTCATCAAGGAGTGCAGCTGTAAGATTTGTAGTGGCTGCCGCACGGCTGTAACCAGTAATCCATATCTTGACTTTACCATAGATTTGATGATTGTATACATATTTCCTTATATGGTCGATAACCTGATCTCTTGCTTTTGTAAACCCTTCGTGGAGATTTTCGGTTCCAACGCAGAAGTTTCCTCCCCATTCATTTTTATAGTTTCCGCCTCTTACGGCAACTGCAATTAAGGTATAATCTCCTGTGGGGTCTTTTATGTGTTTTTTACCTGAAATAACACCGATAGAATGCCTTTCAGGAGCTTGTGTGTACCACTTGTTATATGAAATATCCTCAAAGTTAAGATTGGTCAATAAATTCTTTACATTTGAGTATTGTTTTTCTGTTTTACTTGTGGCAAAGGCGGAAACAGCTAGTCTGAGGGATGCCTTTGCAAGGTCGTGGTTATAAGTGTAAGCACTGCTTTTAAAGAAATCATCGCTATATTTAATTTGAGCTTGCCCATTACCTGAGCTGAACTTTATATCCATAGGAAGGTAGCTGACCGGTTCTTTATATTTAATAAACTCATAGGGCAGATAGTTAAAGGTGAAGTTTGCGGTTAACAGACTATTGTTGCCGTATTCATCTACAACTACTTTTGACCAGTCCTCTTCACTTCCCTCATAATTGACCTGTGTTACATTTGTTCGGGAAAAGGCATATTCATCTATTGATACCAGTTGTTTGCCAAGAGATACCGTGTTGAGGTTTTTACATTCAAAGAATGCTTCAGAGCCAATTGTTTTTATATTCGGACCAAGATTTATTTCTCTAAGACTTTCACATCCGTAAAAAGCGGTTGCATCAACCTTAACAAGGGCACTTCCTATGTTAACTTTGCTAAGATTGGGACATAGAGAAAATGTGCCTGAATTGATAGTGGCAATATTGTTGCCGAGCTGCACCTCTTCAAGAGCGTAACAGTTATAAAAGGTACATGGACCAAGATTGCTTACATTGTCGGGGATAGTTACTGATTTCAGGTTGTGACAGTCGGAAAATGCATAATCGGCTATATTTACAAGTTCTTCTCCAAAAGTAATTTTTGAAAGATAATAGTTGCCTTTAAAGGCTTCGCTGCCTATTGAGGTAATGTTTTTTGTATCAAATTCTACAAGTCCACAGCCATAAAAAGCTCTGAAATCAAGATGGGAAAGGTTTTTACCTGCAGTAACCGAAGCTAAAGAAGTACATTCCGAGAAAGTATTATGTCCGAGTGTGGTTACATCATCCGGGATAACTATTGATTTTAGGGTTTCGCAGAAACTAAAGGCTCCGGCACCTAAATACTGAAGATTTTTACTGAGGTAAATATCTGACAATGATGTACATTTGTAAAAAGCAGAGGCATATATCATTTTTACATTGTCGCTCATAGTTATTGACTTTAGATTATAGCTGTTTCCGAAAGCCATTTCTTCTATTGAGGTAACTGTTGATGGCACGGTAAAGCTTGTGTTTGTTTTGCCGGGAGCATAGCGTATTAGTCTGGTTTTTGCAGAGTTATACAGTACATTGTCTTCGGCAGTATAATAAATGTTGCCTTTGTTTACTCTGATTGTTGTAAGGTTTTCACAATAGGAGAAGCAATAAGCACCTATATTTGAAAGGGTTTCCGGAATATAAATATTTTTAAGGGAAGTACAAAAATAAAAATTGCTTGAACCAATGCTTTGTAAACCGCTTGGCAAAACAACAGATTCCAAAGAATAACAATATGCAAAAACGGAATTACCTATATGTTTAAGTTTTTTTGGTAATTTTATTTCTTTGATATTTTGGTATCCATAAAAAGCCTGGTCGCAGATTTCCGTAACACTGTCAGGGAGAGTAACACTTCGGGCCTGGGTATAGGGATAGAGAGTATAAGTGCCTATTCTGGTTATATTTCCCTGGATAACAAGCTCTTGAACATAGTTGCCTACATCAGGAAAATATCGGTCAACGGAATCCCAAAGTTCACCGTCACCGGAAATAACAAGCAGACCCGTGTCTAAGTTTAAAGACCAGGTCATATCATTATTGAAAGTTCCGCCTGTTACATTTTCTGCATATGCAGGCATAACAAACAAGCTAAACATCAGACAAACAACTAAAAAGATTGATGTGGTTTTTTGTTTCATAGTAGCACCCCTTAAATTAATGTGCATATTATATCATAAATACGGGAATTTGTAAAATAAAAGCTTGAAAATAATTATAAAAGGTGTATAATGGTTTTGAGGTGAGGATATGAAAACAGGGACAATAGATTTTACAAAAGGTCATATGCTTAAAAACTTTATGATTTTCGTAATTCCCCTTATTATAACAGGTCTTTTGCAGACCTTGTTTAATGCGGCAGATTTAATTGTTGTAGGCCGTTTCGCAGGGGAGAATTCTCTTGCAGCGGTTGGCTCTACAACCTCTCTTATCAATCTTATTGTTGGACTTGCAATAGGTCTTTCGGTTGGTGCTAATGTTGTCGCGGCTATCTTTATAGGCGGGAAAAACAGGGAAATGGTTAAAAAAACCGTGGACACCTCTATTTTAACCGCTTTGGCTTGCGGTGTTATATGCACACTTCTCGGTGTGTTTCTGGCAAGACCGCTTTTATCTTTAATGGACACTCCAAAGGATGTTATTGAAGAGGCTGTTGAGTATTTCAGAATATATTTTGCAGGTGTTCCTGCGGCTATGATATATAACTTTGCTGCGGCAATATTAAGGGCAAACGGTGAAACCAAAAGACCGCTTATTTACCTTTCTGCAGCAGGTATTGCAAATGTAATTTTAAACATTCTTTTTGTAACACAGTTACATATGGGAGCTGCCGGTGTCGGACTTGCAACTGCACTTTCTCAGTACCTTGCGGCAGCACTTGTTATAAAAGATATGATAAAGTCAGAGGAGCTATATAAGTTTGACCCGAAAAACATAACACCAAGCTATACGGTTTTAAAAAGAATTTTAAGTGTTGGCATACCGTCGGGAATACAGAGCATGGTATTTTCCCTTTCAAATATTTTAATTCAGTCATCAATAAACAGCTTCGGTGCTGTTGTTGTTGCGGGAAATGCAGCTGCATCCAATATTGAAAATTTTGCTTATATTGCAATGAACGCATTCTCTGTTGCGGCAACAACCGTTGCAGGACAAAATGTAGGAGCAGGGCAATATAAAAGACTTGATAAAGTTCTTATAGAAGCAGGACTTCTTGTTTCGGCAGTTGGTTTTGTTTTAGGTGCTTTGATGTATATTTTCGGAAGACCTCTTGCATCTCTTTACTGTCCTGATTCTCTTGCGGCAATTGAGGTTGCTAAAATAAGACTTTTATATATTGCGTTTCCTTATTTCCTTTGCGGAATTATGGAGGTGTTCACAGGAACACTTAAATCCTGCGGTTATGCAATACAGACAATGCTGATTTCTCTTATCACCTGTTGCGGAGTGAGAGTTGTTTGGATATATACAGTGTTTAAGGCAATAGGAACAATAGAGAGTATTTACATTTCATATGTAATAACCTGGTGTCTTTGTATTGTAAGCTGTGTTGTGCTTTATTTACTCTTTGCAAAACGAAAGTTCAAAGTAGCAGTTGACAGTATATAAAAACTGTGATATACTCATAATGTTAAAAAAATGACAAAATATGACCACCGATTTTATCGGAAATGGCAACGGACAGCCGTGGTCGAACGCCGAATATTGATTGAGTTAAAAGCTCAAATTTTATAAGTTGGTTACTTTATAACCGAAACGATGAATTTTCGTCGACTTGTGAAACGGTCAATAAGAGTACGCGTAAGACTCTCGAAACCTATCCGAAAGCTTTTTATAAGGATTATTGGGACAAGTGACGAAAATCACTTGTCTTTTTTTCGGAGGTTTGTATGAAAAAAATAATCGAGCTGAAAAACATTACAAAGGAGTACGACGGCGAAAAAGTTCTTGACAATGTAAGCCTTGATATATACGATAAGCAGTTTATAACTCTGCTTGGTCCTTCAGGCTGTGGTAAAACCACAACCTTAAGAATGATTGGCGGTTTCACAGAGCCTGATACAGGCGATTTGTTCTTTGAGGGAAACAGAATAAACGAAATTCCGTCATATCAGCGATATGTTAATACTGTTTTTCAGAAATATGCACTTTTCCCTCATCTTAATGTTTATGAAAATGTTGCCTTTGCTTTAAGACTTCAGAAAGTGCCTAACAAGGAAATAGCAGTTAAGGTTAAAGAAATGCTTGAGCTTGTGGCACTTAAAGGCTTTGAAAGAAAAAATGTAAATCTTCTTTCAGGCGGTCAACAGCAGAGAGTTGCAATTGCAAGAGCTTTGATTGCAAAACCAAAGGTCCTTCTTCTTGACGAGCCACTTGGAGCGCTTGACTTAAAGCTCAGAAAAGATATGCAGAACGAGCTGAAAAAAATTCAACAGCAAACAGGAATTACCTTTATATATGTTACCCACGACCAGGAGGAAGCTCTTTCTATGTCTGATGTGGTTGTGGTTATGGCAGACGGAAGAATTCAGCAAATCGGCACACCTACGGATATATACAACGAGCCTGAAAATGCTTTTGTTGCAGATTTTATAGGTGAAAGTAATATTGTAGATGGTGTTATGCTGGAAGACTATAAGGTTAAATTTTCAGGACAAATCTTTGACTGTGTTGACAATGGGTTTGACAAAAACGAGGCAGTTGATGTTGTTGTAAGACCTGAAGATGTTGATGTTGTTGAAGTGGAAAAGGGTATGCTTACAGGCGTAGTTACATCAGTTACCTTTAAGGGTGTTCATTGGGAAATTATTGTTGACATCGGTGGCTTTAAATGGATGATACAGACAACGGACTATGTTGCAGAAAACGAAAAAATCGGACTTTTCATTGAGCCTGATGCAATTCACATTATGAAAAAATCTGAATATTCGGGTCAGTTTGGCGACTACTCAACATTCAGTGACGAAATTGAAGAACTTTCTATTGTTGATGAGGAATAAGAATGAGAAATTTGTTTAAATCGGGTAAAGGGGTTGCAGCACCTCATATTGTATGGTCGCTGTTGTTTATAATTCTTCCTCTTATATTCGTGGTATATTTTGCTTTCACAGACGGTGAAGGTGTGTTTACCCTGGAGAATATTTTTGCACTTTCAGAGCATACCGAAACATTTGCTCTTTCGGTAAGTCTTTCTGTTATTGCAACA